>NZ_JVBO01000019.1:0-189582 GCF_001073445.1 Granulicatella sp. 572.rep1_STHE
GCTCATTTTAATTACTGACTTATTGTATCTCTTTAAGAGATAAGAAATTGTTGTTTCTTCATTCAATCGAATGAAGTCCCTACACATTTGGTTCGTCTTCTTTGTTCAGTTTTCAAAGGTCAATCGTTGTTTTTCAACAACTTCTATATCCTATCATAGGACATTTTTACTGTCAACAGTTTTTATTCAACTTTTTCAAAGTTTTTTGGAACTGTTTTAAAAGCGAACGTTCGCTTCACAGTGATATTAATTTATCATATTCAGATTTGGTTTGCAACTAAAATGGACATGATTTTTTTAATATATTTTTATTAGAAAAGAAAACAGAGTCTAACTATTAAAAACGTAGACTCTGTCTCTATGATAACCTCTTACTGAACAACACCTGTATCAATCGTTACTCCATCTTTTTTAATGATGTATTTACCACTATTCACTTGATTATTAAAGGTGAAATCAATACTAATTGTTGTTGTTTCCGTTATTTTGAACGATCGATAAGCCGTATTTATATTATTATTAGCATCCTGAATAAATACTTCGACCGTATTCGGTTGTTTCTCTTGAGTTGAAGTATGGTTTCCATTTCCATTATTCGCTTGTTTCTTTTCTTCATAAGGAATCGTAAACTTACGACTAACGACTCTTTCCCCTTTTCCTTTTGAAATAACAACCGTTAATGTATCTCCTTGTTTTAAAGTGGCCCCTTCTGCTGGAGACTGTTTAATAACTGTATCTTCTGTCTCATTACTATTCTCTTCAGTAATTTGAAGTTTTAGTCCATTCTGTTTAGCGTATTCTTGAACTCCTGAACGAGTGTAGCCTTTTAAGTTGACTAAGGTCACTGGTTCTTTGCCTTTCGAAACTGTCAAAATCATCTTTGTTTCCTTCGCAACAACCTTTTGATCCTTTGCGATACTTTGTTCTGTAACTTTACCAGCTTCGACTGTATCAGAATAGATTTCTTTCTTTTCTACAGCAATCCCTAATTTTTGAAGTTCATCTTTTGCTTTATCGAATGTATTACCAACGTAGTTTCCTATCGTCACCGTATCTTTCCCTGCACTAACTTTTAAAACTACTTTTGATTTTTCTCTAACTTTACTTCCGGCTTTAGGATTAGTTTCAACCACTTTTCCTTCTTCCACGGTGTCTGATTTAACTTTTTGAACATCAGAAATTTCCAGATTCAAATCTGCTAATTTTACTTTTGCTTCAGCTTCCGTATACTTACTCAAATCTGGAATAGTAACCTCTTTTGGCGCGGATTGAATATATGCAAAAATGGCAGCTGCCCCAATAAGGGTTATAAGAAGCAGTAAAATCCAAGGCCATTTTTTTCTTTTTTTCTTTGGCTCTTGAGTAATAGGCTTCTTTTCTTCATCAAATTGAATTTCAGGAACTTCTTTACTCGAAGTTGGAATTTTTCGAGGTATGGCTCCTGTAGCAATCGGTTGTAAAACTTTTGTTTCCTGATTCAATGTAGTGGGTTTAAACATCTGTTCATTAAGCCTTTCAGGGTTTAAACACGTTTGTAAATCCTCCAGCATCTCTTCACAACTATTATAACGATCCAAAGGTTCTTTTGCAGTTGCTTTAAGAACGACATTTTCTAAGCTTTGAGGAACCGTTGGTAACATTAATGAAATTCGCGGAAGTGGTTCTTGAAAATGTTTTAGGGCAATTGATACAGCAGACTCCCCTTCAAAAGGAACCTCACCAACTAACAATTCATACAGAACAATTCCAAGAGCGTATATATCACTTCGAATTGTAGCCATTCCGCCTCTAGCTTGTTCCGGAGATAAATAATGAACAGATCCTAATAACGTATTTGTTTGAGTAAGCGAAGTCTCCGATAATGCAATCGCAATCCCAAAATCCGTAATCTTAACATCACCATGTTTATCAATCAAAATATTTTGAGGTTTAATGTCGCGATGAATAATTCTATTTTGATGAGCCACCTCTATAGCAGAAACAATTTGTGTCATAATACGTACTGCTTCTCGTGGTGGTAGAGGCCCTCTTTCTCGAATATATTCTTTCAAATCGGTTCCTTCGACGTATTCCATCACAATATAATGGGTTCCATTTTCTTCTCCTACATCATAGACTCCTACAATATTAGGATGAACTAATTGAGTTGCTGATTGTGCCTCTCTTTGAAAACGTCTCATTGCTGCTTCATTTGAGTGAAAATCAAATCTAAGTACTTTCACAGCAACAGGTCGCTCTAAAATTAAATCTCTTGCCAAGTAAACTGTGGCCATACCACCAGTTCCCACATGAGACTGAATCTTATAACGACCTCCGATTGTCTTCCCCGATTCAAACATTATGCTACCTCCTCTCTCACCAAATATTTGGCAATCGCCACGGTAATATTATCCCGTCCACCTGCTTCGTTAGCAGCTAAGACCGCTTTTTGAGCTTGTGTATTTACATCAGAATAATTACCTAATATTTCTTTTATATATTGATCTTCTAACATGTTAGACAATCCGTCTGAACAAAGTAAAATCGTATCCTCATTTTTTAAAGTCACACGTACAAAATCTATTTGGACATTCAAAGTAATTCCCAAAGACTGAGTAACAATATTTCTTTGAGGATGTCTTTTTGCTTCCTCTTCAGTAATCTCTCCAGATTTCACTAATTCTTGTACGAGTGTATGATCTTCCGTTAATTGCTTAATTTGAAAATTGCGATATAGATAAGCTCGACTGTCTCCAACATTTGCTACTAATAATTCAGAATCAATGATTACTGCTGCAACAATTGTCGTCCCCATCCCATCCAATTCACGATATTGGTTTGCTTTCTGAAAGACACGATCATTTTCAGCCTGAATATTTTTAACCAGCCATTGGTAGGCCGCTTCTGTATCCGTAATACTTTCTTCTTCCCAACGTTTTCCCAAATGAGATAATGCCATAGCACTAGCTACATCCCCAGCATTATGCCCGCCAATCCCATCGCAAACAACGATAAGTGGCACATTTTGAGTATTCAAAAAATATCCGGCAGCATCTTCGTTTAACGTACGTCTTTGCCCAACGTCACTCTTGATGGCTATCTCCATATTTTCCCTCCTGTTGCGAATCTATTTTCTTACCATTCTTGCAATGAAAAAACCATCTGTGTGATATTCATGCGGCAATATGGTAAGCATCGGATTTTCATTAGTACACCCAAACTCTTCTATTGGTTGTAATTCAAAATCCGGATGATTGGCTAAAAATTTAAGAACGACTTCCTCATTCTCACTTTTATTAATCGTGCAAGTTGAATAAATCAATTTTCCACTGTTCTTTACCATTGTAGCAACTGACGCTAAAATTTCCAACTGTATTATTTGTAATTTTGTTAAATCTTCACTATTTTTTGTGTATTTTATATCTGGTTTCCGGCGCATGAGGCCTAAACCAGAACATGGGGCATCTACAAATACTGCATCAAAACTTTCTTTTTCAAAAAGTTCTCCTACTTTTCTAGCATCGAGTGCATGAGTATGAATTCTGTCTTCTACCCCAAGGCGTTTTGCGTTTTGATGAATTTTGCGTAATTTATTCTCATGCAAATCCAACGCCTCAACAAGTCCACCCTCTTCAGCCACAAGATAACTTGCAAAATGAGTGGTTTTCCCTCCAGGAGCAGCACATGTATCAAGCACTTTATATCCAGGTTGAAGTTTTCCTACTTGAGCCACTAATGAGGATGACTCGTCTTGAACCGTAACGATACCATCTTTGAATGCTTTCGACCCTAGTAAATCTCCTTCTTCGACAATCACTGCTCGAGGAGATAACTTACTTTCTTGAACCATTACCCCTTCTTCTCTTAGAAGAGTTTGCACTTCTTCAACTGACATCTCTGGATTTTGAATACGCGCACTTAAATGCGGCGCAATATTTAAACTTGGGAAAATCTCTCTTGCCACTTCTCCGTATTGTTCATATAATAATTCTACAATCCAGCGTGGCATGCTAAATTCAACACTCAAACGTTCACGTTCATCTTTAATAGAAGAAACTCCATCGAATCCAGAACGTTGAACATTTCTAAGAACACCATTGACGAATTTCGCAATCCCTTGATGACCACGTTTTTTAGCAATTTGTACAGCTTCAAAAATAGCAGCATGATCAGGGACTCGGTCGAGATACGCCATTTGATATACAGTCATTCGCAGTAAACTTAGCACCCATAGTTCCATTTTCTTTTGTTTCTCGATAAATGGTTTTAAATAGAAGTCTAATGTCAATTTACGTTGAATCGTACCGTAAAACAATTCAGTTAATAACCCTCTATCTCTTACATCCAATTTATGTTTTTGCAACACATTTTGAAACGCGACAGTCGAGTACGCTTGATTTTTTTCTACATTTGTTAATAATTCTACGCAAATATCACGTACATTACTCATGGTTTAATCCCTCAAAAATCGCATCATTCTTCAACCATTCAGAAAATCCATTGATAAACGCCTTCGCGTCCATTTGAGCTTTTCCTGCTGGTTGAAGACGTGTAATTTCAAGCACTGTTCCGCCACCACAAGCCACATATAGACGTCCACCATCTACAAACAAGCTTCCAGGAGTTTTAGCGGTTTGTTTATCCGTTAAAGAAACTCCCCACATCTTCACACGATTTCCATTTAAAACCGTAAATGAAGTTGGCCATGGACGTAAGCCTCGTACAAAGCAATCTACTTCAGTCGCTGTTTTATTCCAATCGATTTGCTCTTGCTCTCTTGATATATTTGGAGAGAATGATACTAATGCTTCATCTTGCTCCACTTCAGTAATCGTTCCGGCAAATATCTCTGGTAATGTTTCGATTAGTAAGTCTGCTCCAACGACGCTTAATTTTTCAAACATACTTGCAACGTCATCTTCACCAGTAATTGGAATCGCACGTTGCGAAATAATCGCACCGGCATCCATCTTCGCAACCATGCGCATAATCGTTACGCCAGTTTCTTTGTCACCATTCATAATCGCATAATGAATCGGAGCTCCACCACGATATTTTGGTAAGAGTGACTCATGAACGTTCACCGCACCAAAACGTGGGAAGTTTAAAAACTTCGTTGGCAAGAATTGACCATATGCAGCCGTTACAATTAAATCTGCATCTAGTTGCATTAACTCTTCCAATTCCTGTGATCCACTTAATTTTTCTGGTTGGTAGACAGGAATATCATGCTCTAATGCAACTACCTTCACAGGAGTCGGAGTAATGATTTTCTTACGTCCAACTGCACGGTCTGGTTGTGTCACAACAGCAATCACTTCAACTGTTTTCTCTTCAATTAATCGTTTCAAAACGCCTGTAGAAAATTCCGGCGTTCCCATAAAAATAACTTTCTTCATTGTTCACCTCTATAAGAAATGTTGTGGTTCCATATCAATTGTCATAAGTATTTTCTTCGAACCAATCTCTTGCGTTTCCATCATCAATTGCTCCAAAAACTCTTGCAGCTGCGGCTCATTTTTGTATTTCACAATGATTTGGAAATAATAACGGTTGTTCATTCTCGCAATCGATTTAGCAGTTGGACCTAACACAACTGCTTTTGGTGACACATTTGCCATCAATGACTTATGAACTTCGATAGCTTTCTTCAACGCCACTCCTTCTTCTTCACTAGAAAACGTAATCATCGTCGTAAAGAAATATGGTGGATAGTTAGCCATATGACGCATTCGCATTTCTGTTTCGAAGAATCGTTCATAATGATGTCCTTGTGCTAATTGAATCGCGTAATGTGTTGGATTATAGGTTTGAATAAATACTTCACCCGGTTTCTCCCCACGTCCTGCACGACCTGAAACTTGTGTGAGCAGTTGGAATGTTTTTTCCGAACTTCTAAAATCAGGTATATTTAGTGCCGTATCTGCATTAATCACTCCAACGAGCGTTACGTTTGGATAGTCTAGGCCTTTCGCAATCATTTGGGTTCCAATTAAAATATCTGCTTCTTGATTCTCAAACTGTTTCAGAATCGCTTCATGCTGTCCTTTACGTCTTGTCGTATCCACATCCATTCTTACAATACGAGCGTCTGGGAATACCTCTTGCAATTCCTCTTGAACTTTCTGAGTTCCAGTTCCAAAGTAACGAATTTGTCGACTTTGACACTTAGGACAAAAAGTTGGGATTCTCTCTTCATGTCCACAATAATGACACTTCATTGTTTTCGTATCCATATGAAGTGTTAACGAAATATCGCAGTTTGGACATTCTAAAACATAACCGCAATCCCTGCATAATACAAAAGAGGAATAGCCTCTTCGATTTAATAGCAAAACCGTTTGCTCTTTCTTTTCCAATCGATTTTCGATTGCTTTTAATAAGGTTTGAGAAAACGATCCTTTCTGATGAATAAATTCATTTCTCATATCAATTAAATGCACTTCTGGAAGAATTTGTTCTTTAGCTCTTTTGGTTAGTTTCAGAAGAGTATAGACTCCTTTTTGCGCTCGAGCTCTTGATTCTAAACTAGGAGTTGCACTCCCTAACACTACAGGACAGTGATGGAATTCACCCCTCCAAATTGCGATATCTCTTGCGTGATATCTAGGAGATTCATCCTGTTTATAAGAGGTTTCATGTTCCTCATCTAAAATAATAATGCCAATATTTTCTAATGGAGCAAAAATAGAAGAACGTGCTCCAACAACAATATCTGCTTCTTTATTCTTGATTTTTCTCCATTCATCAAATTTTTCGCCTGTGCTCAGTCCACTATGTAGAACAGCAACCCTATCTCCAAAACGAGACTTAAATCGTTCGACCATCTGAGGTGTTAAAGCAATTTCAGGAACAAGCATCATCGCACTTTGCCCTTTTGCAATAACTTCACTAATCCATTGCAAATAAACCTCCGTTTTCCCAGAACCAGTAACGCCTTCTAATAAATATACTTTTGAGTTATGTGGATCGATAGATTCTTCTTTTACTCTATCAAATGCCAGTTGCTGTCCCTCATTCAATTGAAACGGAAGACTCTTCTTAAAGAATCTTCCCTTATACGCATCGCGACTTACTTCTTTTTGAACTATCGTAATCCAATTATGCTCTACTGCAAATTTTAAATCAGCCGTTGTAAAATCTGTATCTTCTAAGAAACTTTTCTTCTGGATTTCCATTCTTTCCATCGAAGCGAGAGTCTTTAAGAGCGATATTTTCTTCTTAGCACGTGCAGAAAGCGTAGGAATAAACTCCTCATACTCTTGCATCACGTAGTTCAATCGAATCCAGTCTTCCGTTTTCACCTTGGCACGGTCTTTCACAACCGTCTCGATAACTACAACGCCTTCTTTTTTTAACTTCATCAACCGTTTTAGTTGTTCTTGTGGTAGGTCATCTGTATAAAGTAATGTGTTCTCATAATGGAAAATTTCTCGAAATACATCTTCATTCTCTTTTGGATTCACTAATACAAATCGTTTTTCATAATTAGACTTCAACATCGCTGGAAGCATAGTTTGATAGCATTGAATGAGGAATGCATGAACTTTCTTCGATAAATAGGCGCCTAACTCAATCATCTCTGGTGACAAGACGGGATCTAAATCCATTAAATGCAAAATATCTTTTATTTCTCCGTCGAAATCAACTTCATCACTAAGAGCCAAAACAAATCCAGAAATACTACGTCCCCCAAATGGAACAGCAACACGCATTCCAACTTCAATGCTCTCTTGTAATATTTCAGGGACATGATAATCAAAAGGACGATTTACTTGAATGACTGGTACATCAACGATTACTTTTGCATACATCTTTTCACCTCCAAAATTGTTTTACTATTTATTATACCATATTGAACTTCATTTTGTTGTTGCCTACGCTATACTTCTCTACTGCAAAAATAAAAAGCCAAGGGGAACCCCCTTGACTATATATTTAATTTATACATGTTCTGGTTTGCTGTCTTCACGGATAGTTAATTTTCCAGCTGCGATTTCTTCTAACGCACGACCAACATTTTTATGTGATTCATAGCTTTCTAACAATGGTGGTTCATGGTGGTGTAATTCATGCGCACGTTTACTTGAAAGAATTACTAATGAATATTTTGAATCGATTTTTTTTAGTAACTTATCGATTGATGGGTATAACATCATAACAACTTTCCCTCTTTCTACTCTTCCTCTAAAATTTCTTCTAACTCATCTTCAAACTCTTCAATACTCTCTATATTTCTTTGAATTCGTAAATGTTCAGTTTGAATAATAGCTTCAATTTGTTGAACCGCATTTTCTACTTTATCATTAACAACAGAGTAATCATAATACTTCATCAAACAAAGTTCTTCTCTAGCAACCTTCATACGATTTTTAATCACTTCGTCTGAATCTGTTCCACGGTTTACGATGCGAGATTCTAGTTCATGTAAATCAGGTGGTGTTAAGAAAATAAACACCCCGTCTGGCATCGCTTCGCGAACTTGAAGCGCTCCTTGAACTTCGATTTCTAAGAATACATCTTTTCCTTTATCTAATGTTTCTTGCACATATTCTAAAGGTGTTCCATAGTAGTTTCCTACATACTCCGCGTATTCTAATAATTTTTTATTTTCAATCATCGCTTCAAATTCTTCTCTAGATTTGAAGAAATAATCTTTTCCATCCACTTCACCTGGTCTTGGCTTACGAGTCGTTGCAGATACTGAGTACACAAATTTTTGATTGCCTTTTGCAAAAATAGCTGCGCGTACTGTTCCTTTTCCGACACCTGAAGGCCCAGATAAAACGATTAATAAACCTTTTCTTGCCATAATCGTTTGAAAACTCCAATCTCTTTACATCTTTCTACTATAGTATCACAAACACCGTTGCTGCACCAATCAAAAATGATAGAAAATCAATAAAAAATCAATCTCCATAAGTTTTCTTTTGATTTTCTAACATTTCAGTAAACTAATCCGCATGATTCATGCTCAAAACAAAAAGGCTGGAAAATTCCAGCCTTTTATCTTTATTGAATGTTTTTAATTCTTGTTGTTACACCTTTTAATTTATAACATTCAACATAATCTCTAATAGGTCTCTTAATATGATCTATTACATATCTACGTCCATCAATATTATGCTTAGCTAGGTTTTCGTATAATTTTTCTATTTCAAGCTTCACTTCAGGATCATTAAATGTATAATGACCTGCAATATCTAGGATTTCATTTTGTAATTCTTCTTGCCCATCTCTTAGAATATCTTCAACAGTTAATTTTGTTTGATCTCCAATCATCCACTTTCTCCAGCGTTCTGATTTAATCGCATGAAGAAGTAATGTTTCTCTTAACTTAGAAGGAGATGTAACTAGACCATGTTTTACTAATTTAGCTTCCACAGCAACTAAATTTAGATATGCTCTAGTTTCTTCAGTTCCATATTGAGGAGCCACATTAGTTGCAGTAATTGAAGATGGAATATGTTCTAACAAAGTAACATCATCTAGATAATCTCCATTGTGTTCTTTTAGTCCTACATGATACTTTTTAGCCATTTCTGCTAAATCATATGCATTTTTGAAATTAAAATTACCTACTTGATCTGTTTTACGGACTAAAGTCCCAGTTTGGCCAACAATAAATGTCGGCATCGGTAAATCTCTCTTTTCTAGTTCATCTTTCAATTTCAAAATAAATGTCTCATATGTTTCAGTAGAAGTTAAGCCACCATTTGTTTCCTCTGTTCCCACTTCGTATCCAATAGTTGGAATATTTCGTTTAATTCTTTCTTTTTCACAATATTCAATTAGCTCAACAGTTCTTTCTAATACTGTCTCCAAAGGAATTACTTTTCCGATTTCAAATGGATCTTTTGTAGGGTCAATCATTAGTAAATCAAATCCAGCTTCGATATCTGCCAAATATGATTTCTTTCCAATTTCCATTGCAACATCAACAGGAAGATGATCATTTCTTTCCTTATCTCTTTGCCATGGTCCACCATGATCCCGACAGAGATAGTAAAAATTGTCATATCCGATCTCATCAGCTACTTCCTCAACTGCGGCTGCAAATCGTTTTTGGTCCCAACCATTAACGTATCCACCACCAAATTCATCAGAATCAACTTGATTTCGACTTGCAATAAACATTACTGGAAAATCTTCATCTTTCGACAACTCTAATGTGGCTTGAACACAGTTTTTTGACATTGGCCCAATTCCTAAAATTGTGGCACTGTCACCCGTCTCCTGAAGTTTAAGCAATCCTTCAACAATTGTTTTAATCGGTAATTTATTCATAATAGAATCCCCCTATTTTAATAACGATTCGTCTAAATCTGGTTTAGTGAAGTGTAACATCGCAACAGATACTAGCGTACCAATTAACATCGCGAGTACATACCATAATTTTCCATTAACAACTGGTAAAATGATTAATCCACCATGAGGAACTAAAGCCTCTACATTATTAATCATTCCTAAAGCTCCACCTACCGCACTACCAACAATAATTGCTGGTAACACACGTTTTACATCTTTTACCGCGAAAGGAATTGCACCTTCAGTAATCCCAATTAACCCCATGAAGAATGCTGACATTCCTAAGTCCTTATCTTCTGCGGTATATTTTTTACGATCAATAAAAGTAGATAGTGCCATAGCTAGCGGTGGAATCGCCACAGCAATACGGTGAGCACCATTTGGTGCATACACGCCTTCAGCCATTAACGCTAGAGTAAAAGCTGTTGCTGTTTTATTAATTGGTCCTCCCATATCAATAGCTGTCATAGCTCCAATAATCACGCCAAGAAGAATCGCACTTCCTCCTTGTAAATCCTTTAATGTAGAAACTAACCAAGTCATAGCAATTCCAATAGGCACTGCAATCACATAGATATAAATCATACCTAAAACAAATACTGTAACAATTGGAATGATTAAGATTGGCATAATTGTTCTGATTGTATTAGGCACTTTAAATTTTTTGAACCATTGTACAAAATAACCAACTGCTACCCCTAAAATCATAGCACCTAAAAATCCTGTTTTTACTTGTCCTTCTCCTATAGGATTGTTAGCAACATATCCGAGAATCATCCCTGGTGCTAAAGCAGGTTTCCCAGCGATTGAGTAGGCAATATAACCTGATAAAATAGGAATCATCATACCAAATCCTGCTAATCCTAAATCCAACAGATTCTTCATGAAAGGATTCGTTACTGACATACCCGTTTCAGTTGCTTCACCAGTTGCTAAAGAGAATGCAAGAAAAATACCACCAACTACTACTGCAGGTAACATATACGAAACGCCTGAATTAAATGCTTTTTGAAGTTCTTTAAAAACACTGTTTTCTTTACTCATTTTTTTCATCTCCCTTTTCAAAAAATCATTCTACTAATTTAATGGCTTCATCAATATATTTCTCTGGATGCTTAATCATTTCTCCAGGTTCTACGGTTAACACTCTTCCTAGTTCTTCTTTTTCTTCAAATCTTTCTTCGCCTTCGATACTAATTGCTACCGCTAAAATAACAACATCCGCCGCATCAATTTCTTCTTGCTCTAACTCTTGTTCTATTCCCATACCTCCTTGCGTCTCAACCTTAACCTCAAACCCTCTTTTCCGACACTCTTTTTCAATTGCTTCTTGCGCCATATAAGTATGAGCAATGCCTGTCGGGCAAGCTGTCACACCAACTACTTTCATTTCGATTACCTCCTATAGTTTTATTGTTTTTAATTGATATAAAATTTCCTCTATTGAATCTAGCATTAATAGTTTTTCTCGAAATTCCTCATCCAGCAATTTTTTACTTAATTGAGAAATAAACTTAAGATGGAGCTGACTGCTTTCATTTGGTACACCAATCATAAATATTAATCGAACTTTGGAATCATCCTCTTCTCCCCACTGAAACTCACAAACATTTCGAGCAAAAGCAACAAATGGTTCTAAAACTGATTCAGACTTTCCATGAGGAATTGCAATTGAATATCCAATAGCAGTTGATACTTCTTCTTCTCTCTGGAGTACCGCTTGATAAAATTTATTATCGTCATTTAGTTTTCCACATACTAAAGCACGAGAAATTAAACTTCGGATTGCATCCTCCTTTCCTTTAAACTCTTGATTGATAATAATTAATCCCTGTTGAACTACTTCACTCATAACAAATCTCCTTCTTTTTCAAAAGTAATAAAAAATTCTTCCATTGATATGCAGTTTCTTATCCTTCTTAACAGCTCTTTATCTTCCATAATGCTATAAATATTTTGGATAATCTTTTTCGTTTTCATTCTGTCTTCCTCACAGATACAGATAAAGAACACAATATCAACATAAAACTCATCCCATTTAATCTTTCTTTTTAAAGTGACAGGAAGAATAGTTGTTTTATAAACATCCTGCGGTTTTCCATGTGGTATAGCTATCCCAATAGGCAAATCTGTCCCACCTAAATTTTCACGAATTAAAATTCCATCTTTAAATTTTTCACTTACGAAACCTTCCTTAAAAAGAACATTCGAAGCTGCTTCTATAATTTCAACTTTACTTGTCCACTCTTTTTTCACACAATCTATCTCCTGATTAAAGATCCCTCCATAACGATTTGAAATGCCTTTTTGAACATTTTGATGTGACGATTCATTTTCATCCAATACCTTTCTAATCATTTGCAATTCATTCTTCGTTAAATATGGTGATACTTTAATCGTATTAGGTTTGGCTCTATCTAAAGTAATGGTTGTCAGAATAAGCGAATACTCCTCTAAATCTTTCATTCTTTCAAATTGTTGTTTTGAAACTCTCTCAACTTTGGTTGTTGCGGGTAAATAATTTATCAATTTTCTAATAATCAATTCTGAAGTTGCAACTCCTAATTGACAAACTACCAACAACTTTTTGATTGTTCTGTTTTCCTCTATAAAGGTTTGAAAATAAATTGTTAAATAAGCAATTTCTTCATCATTAAACTGAACACCTAATAGAGATTCATATTTTTGTAGTACTATCCAGATTGTTTGGAAAACCACACCATACTCTTCTTTTATTTGATCCACAAAAGGATTTTCAATTTTTTGATGATTTCTTAATCGATAAAGCATGGAAAACATATGATTTTCTAGCATTGCCTTAATTCCACAATCGTTATTTATTGTTAACTTCAATACTGAACACATGTCTAGTACTATTTGGTGTACTAACTGCTGTTCAGTCGCTTTACTCGCAGCAGGTTCAAAGCGGAAACTGATAAGCTTTCCTGCAAAATATTCTTTTTCAATTTCGTTAAAATCTATGTTCAAACGATTTGATACTTCATTTAATATGCGATTTACCGCCTCTTCACTCTCAATACCTGAAGGTTTACACTTTACAAATTCCCCGCAATACATTCGATAAGTTTGTACAATTAAACTACTTAAGAGACTTTGTACATATACTTCAGAAACAAAATCCCAATTATTTTTTAAATAACTAATCAATACATCTTTACACGCAGCTACAACGTTTTCTGAATAATATTCTTCTAGTTTTCCTAACCATTCAGAATAAGTATTGTTAGACGTACACTGAGTAAACAACCAATGATTAAAACGTATATATGCTTCTCTTAATTGGCTTTCATCTCCATTTAAATAACTCCCTTTTGCAGAACTTTTTAAATCTATTCCTCCTAAAATTTTCTGAACCTTCTCAAGTTCTTTAGAAATTGAACTTTTACTTACAAATAAGAGTTCAGACAATCGGTTGTAACTGATGATTTTTTCACCAAATAATAAATTTTCCATTATTACTTGCAATCTTGATTTATCCGAATTAAGTTCGAATGTTTTTGACTCAAGATTCTTCTTATTCTCTATGGCAATGCCAATTCCTCGTTTACGTATTAATATCTTTTCTATCGAATTTAAGTCTTCTTCCATCGACTTCAATTCTGAATGTACAGTTCTCTTTGAAACGCCAGTGCTTTGGGCTATTTCCTCTGCTGTTAAGTAACGCTTGCTTTCTTCTAATAATGATAATATTCGGGATTGTCTTTTGCTTAGCATAAAAACTCCTTTCTATTAAAGCGCTATCATTTATTTGCACTTTAATTATAAATCTCGACATTATTCTTGAATATTACATATTGTTGCAACAAGTTTTCGTACTTTTACAACAACATGTTGCAAAATAGACTTTATTCTTGTATTTTACCGTTTATTTATGAATAGCGATTGTGAATCGGTCGAATTTTTGTCAAAGAAAAAGACTATGTAAATTACATAGTCTTTTGTCTTTTAATTATGCAATTCGAATGTTTTTCCATCTCCCACTTCTAAATCGAAGTAGAATAATCATATCTCGAATAAATTGATCTATAAATACTGCATACCATGCACCAGCAAGTCCCCATTCAAAGAAATTTACAAATACATATCCTAAACTTAATCGAATCACACATGATCCGATGAAAATCGCAATCAGTGGCCAAACGGTATCTCCTGCCCCACGTAGAGCTCCCGAAGTAATTAGTTGATGACTTTGGAATGGTTGAACAAATGCAACAATAGATAAAGCAATCACTGTATTTTGAATAATTTCTATATTATCCGTATACATTCCCGCTAACAAGGTTGCACCAAAATAAATCGAAGCAGACATCATAATCGCTAAAGCCAGACCAATTCGCTGACACATTTTTGTGTAGCGCTCTGCCAATTTTTCATTTTTAGCCCCAAGCGATTGTCCCATTAATGACGATGCTGTAATTCCGAAAGCTTGCGCCGGAGAGTAGGATAGAGAAAGTACATTAAGGGCAATTTGGTGCGCCGCATAAACATTGTTTCCTAACCCAGAAACAATCTTCAAGAACATGATAACCCCAAAACGAAGCGCCATTTGTTCTAATGCTGTCGGGATTCCGATACGCACTAAATCGCGCATCACATTGATGTTAAACTTAAATTTTTCTTTAAAATCCAGTTTCAAGACACTCTTTCCTGACAAGATATAACGGATGTTTAATCCCATCGCAATAAGATTAGATAATGCTGTAGAGATTGCAGCCCCAGTAACACCTAAGGCCGGGAATCCAAACATTCCATAAATCAAAATGGCATTCCCTAACACATTACAACTATTCGCAATAATATTATTCTTCATTGGAATTTTTGTTTCACCAATTCCTCGTAGCGCCGCGGTTACAGTGAACGATAGTGATTGAAAAATAAACCCAATCGTAACAATCCTAAAGTAGTTCAATCCGACATTAATAACGTTCTCGTCTGCACCCATCAGTCCTAAAATCTCTGGCGCGAAAATCAACATTAAGATCGCTGCGGGCGTCACACAAAACACCATTGCAAGTATCATTACATGCTTCAAGATACTTCCCATTCGGTTATATTTCTTCGCCCCAAAATACCTAGCAATAATTGCAGTTCCTCCGACGTTCAACGCTTGAATCAAACTTAAACCAAGAAACATCGGCTGGTTTGTCATCCCAACTGCAGAAACGGCTGCAGCAGTGTCTCCAGGCACCTTCCCAACCATCATCATGTCGACCATTCCAAAAAGCGCTCCAAGAAGTACTTCCACAAATACTGGCCATACAATGACAAATATATTTTTTCTAAGTTCTTTATTGGTTAGTTGTTGCTCTACTTCCACGCAACCAATCCTCTCACTTTAAAATGTAGTTACTATTTTACACCTATTTTTCCTTCAAAACAAATAAGCGACAAAAATTTGTCGCTTACATCTTTTATCGTTTTCCATCCCATTCAGCATAAAATTGCTCTAAGTACGTTTCTAAAAATTCATGCCGCCCTTTTGCCAATTCATTACCATATTTGGTATTCATCAAATCTTTTAACTTCAATAGTTTTTCATAGAAGTGCATGATAGCTGTAGATTCACCGTTTCTGTACTCTTCAGGCGTCAACTCCTCTCGCGGCTTCATTTCCGGATTGTGGATTGGTCTTCCTGTACTTCCAGAGTAACACATCACTCTGGCAATTCCGATGGCACCAATGGCATCTAATCGGTCAGCGTCTTGCACCACTTTTTCTTCAAGAGAAAGTTCTTGTTGTTCCTTATGATTCTTAAACGACATTCTCGTAATGATGGACTCAATGACTTCAACTTGTTCAGGAGTCACTTCAATAGAAATTAGAAATTCTTTCAATCCCTTCAACGCAACTATAGGATCTTTGACAATCTTATCATCGATAACATCATGGAGTAGCGCTGCAGCTTCACAAATAAATAAGTCTGCTCCTTCAGCTTTCGCAATCGTCTTTGCCGTATTGACGACGCGTTTAATATGCGACCAATCGTGCCCTGTTGTATCTGCACTAAGCACTCTTTTTGCATACTGTTCCATTCGTTTTAATTGTTCTTGTTGCTTCATGCTTCCTCTTCCTCTGGATACTTGATCCCCCATTCACGGCGCAAATCGGTCATGATTTTCATCACATCGACCGTATATTCAAGATGCATGTGGTCTACTCCTGTATTAATGGTTGACTCCATATCTAGCACTTCATAAGCTAAGGCATCCAATCCCAATTCATCTTCAAAGGTTTCAACGCGTCCATCATCTGTATAAGTAATCGTCGCTTTATGCGCGCGTGGGTAATCAACAATCTCAATATACCCTTTGTCATAGGCAATGACTCCACGTTTTGGCTGTTTAGCGTGGAGCGTCATCGTAACAGTCGCCATTTCTCCTGCATCATTTGTCAACACGATACCTGCTTGTTCATCCACACCTGTTGGCGCTAATTTAACTTGAGAAACCATTGAACTTGGCGCCTCGCTCATGAAGTAGCGAATGCAAGACAAGGCGTATACTCCAATATCCAGTAATGCGCCTCCTGCAAGATTGCGATTAAAAAATCGATTCGTCATATCATAATCTTTATAGCTTCCGAAGTTCATTTGAATCATACGAAGTTCCCCAAGATTCTCAGCTGCTTTACTTAATTGTTTATAGACTGGCATATGGTAAAGCGTCATCGCTTCAGCCAAAACAACATTATTTTTTTTAGCGAGTTGCAATGCTTCTTCTAATTCTTCACTGTTTAACGTAATGGCCTTTTCACATAGTACATGCTTTCCAGCAGCCAATGCCTTTTTTAGATAGCGAATATGTGTGTTATGCGGAGTAGAAATATAAATAATATCCACTGTCGGATCTGTAAATACCTCATCAATCTCGTTATATACCTTTTCAATGCCATATTTTTCTGCAAATTTCACAGCATTTGTATAGGTGCGGTTAGCAACCCCGTATAGTTTTCCGTTCAATGATTCTAGTGCTACTGCTAATTCATTAGCAATCACACCAGTTCCGATAGTGACCCAGTTCTTTGTTACTTTTTGTTGCATACACTCTACCTCCAAAATTCATTACATTAATGATAACTGCCAAAGTGTGAAAACTCAACTCTATTGTAAAAAAAGCTAGACCGAAGCCTAGCTTAATGAGATACAATAAATTGCTTAATCAGTTGAACTAATTGTTTTTGTTGTTCTTCGGCACTCATCGTAGCTGTACCATCGCCGTTTTGCTGACCATATAGTCCAAAACCACTATGATTCCCACCCTCAATCGTTGTATAGAGTGTAGACTCTGGCAAACGTGACTTCGCATCTTCATATTTTTCTTGTTTCAATATTTTATCATTCGAAGCCGTAATCGATAATACAGGAATTTGAGTGTCGCTAATATCCGTACTTTGATCTGGATAGCTTGCCAGTAAAATTAATCCAGCAACTTTATTCATCTCTTCTAGCTGTTTTGCTTCAACTGTCGACACAACGCCCCCCAGAGAATGTCCCCCAATAAACACTTTATCCAAATGCTCTTCTTTTACAATGGTTGCCATTGTTCCATTATCTAATACTGGTAAATTCAATTTAGAGGAGATAATGTATACTTCGATTCCTTCTTTAGCAAGCCCATCTGCTAATTTCGCGTAAGCCTGAGGTTCAACTAACGCACCCGTATAAAATAAAAGCGTCCCTTTTTTCTCTCCTGTTACTTCGAAATGAGTCCAGTTATTTTTTTGTTCAAATGCAGCAATATTCCACGTTTCTTGTGCCTCAGGAGTCGCCCGATACGTAAACATTTGAATCAACCCAAGTGCTAATAAAATAAATGCAAACAGGACTCCAAAAATTCCGTACATGATTTTTCTTTGTTTAGTCATTTGTCATCTCTTCTCTCTATAAACCTACTACTATAAGGATACTACAACAGTATGTAAAAACACAATACACTTCGAGTGATACCGTATACGGTATCACTTAACTTTTAAAATCGAAATCTTCATGAGCAAGTTATTTGTCATTTTAGTATTAAAGTGTATACTAAACTCATACAAAAAAGAAAGAAGGAATGAAAATGTACCCATTATATAATAGCCAAATTCAACTTAACGAAGTAGCGCTAAATGTGAATCATCTATTACAAGAAACTGAATTTTATACAAAAGGGCTTGGCCTCCAAATCTTAACTCAGTCAGACACAGAAGTATTGTTAGGCGTTGGAAAAACCCCACTCGTTCGTCTGATTCAGACCAATATCGATAAGAGCGTTAAGGAAAGTTATGGTCTATACCACTTAGCCATTCACCTTCCAACCAGAGAAGCGCTTGGCGACTTCTTAAGACATGCTGTTCATACGTCTCTTCCACTCGTCGGGGCCGCGGACCACGGTTATAGCGAAGCGATTTATCTTGAAGATTTCGAGGGAAATGGAATTGAAGTATACCATGATAAACCAGTAAGCGTCTGGGATATTCGTGAAGATGGAAGAATTATTGGTGTCACTGAGGAAATGGCTGGTCAAGAAATCTATGAACTCGGTCATGACACTATACCTTATCAAATGCCCGAAGGAACACGTATGGGGCACGTTCACCTATCAGCACGGAATTCAAAAGAGACGATGGAATACTTAACGACTCTTCTTCCAGTAGCCGATAAATTCTCAGTTCCTTCAGGAAGCTGGATTGCTTCTGGCGATTATCATCATCATCTTGCCGTGAACCAATGGGGAGGCCCTCATCTAGATGTTCGCGTCAAAAATATTCCAGGGCTTGCATATTATACGGTTGAAACAAACGACGCTTCAGTGTTTAAAGATATTCTTCAAAAAGCAACGGTTCTTGCTACTACTGTTGAAAAGCGTGCTGAAAAAGAAGTCGATATTACCGACAACAACGGTATTACAGTTCGCGTTACATTAAATAACTAAAGATATACAAAAAGGTGGATGCAATGCATCCACCTTTTTCTATTCAAATTAGTTTTCTGATTCAGCTTGTTTTTTACGTTTATTGGCTTTTTCACGTTCACCTTTATTTAGAATTTGTTTTCTTAAACGAATGGTTTCTGGAGTAATTTCGCAATACTCATCGTCTGACAAGAATTCTAATGACTCTTCAAGAGATAATTTCTTAGGAGTCTTGATGACTGAAGTTTGGTCTTTCGTAGCTGAACGAATATTTGTTTGTTGTTTTGCTTTCGTAATGTTAACCGCTAAGTCGTTTTCACGAGAGTGTTCCCCAACAATCATTCCTTCGTAAATTTCAGTACCTGGTTCAGTGAAAATCACACCACGTTCTTCAACACCCATAATTCCGTAAGTTGTTGCTTTACCTGTATCTGTTGAAACAAGTGCTCCATTACGACGTCCGCCGATACTTGTTGGAATGTACGGTAAGTATTGATCGAATGTGTGGTTCATAATTCCGTAACCACGTGTCATTGATAAGAATTCAGTTGTATATCCTAATAATCCACGTGCTGGAACTAAGAAGACGATACGAACTTGTCCGTTATCATTATGTTGCATATCTTGCATTTCACCTTTACGGTTACTTAATGATTCGATGATTGAACCCATGTATTCTTCAGGAGTATCGATTTGTACGCGTTCAAATGGTTCACATTTCAC
This sequence comes from Granulicatella sp. 572.rep1_STHE, assembly GCF_001073445.1. Taxonomy (NCBI): domain Bacteria; kingdom Bacillati; phylum Bacillota; class Bacilli; order Lactobacillales; family Carnobacteriaceae; genus Granulicatella; species Granulicatella sp. 572.rep1_STHE. The sequence goes on from NZ_JVBO01000019.1 coordinate 19,923, forward strand.
ACCATCGATTTCTTTAATAATTACTTCCGGACGAGATACTTGTAATTCATATCCCTCACGGCGCATGTTTTCGATTAAGATTGATAAGTGTAATTCTCCACGACCTGATACAATCCATGCATCTGGTGAATCAGTTGGTTCTACCTTTAGTGATACGTCTGTGTGTAATTCACGCATTAAACGTTCTTCAATCTTACGTGCGGTTACAAATTTCCCTTCTCGACCCGCAAATGGTGAGTTGTTTGTCAAGAATGTCATTTGTAATGTTGGTTCGTCAATGTGTAATACTGGTAAGCTTTCATGTGAATCTACTGGAGTTACTGTTTCTCCGACGAAAATATCTTCCATACCAGATACAGCGATTAAGTCCCCTGCTTTTGCTTCATTGATTTCTAAACGATTTAACCCGAAGAACCCAAATAATTTAGTAACACGGAAGTTTTTCTTTGTTCCGTCTAATTTTAATAACGTTACTTGGTCCCCAACTTTAATTGTTCCACGGAATACACGACCGATACCGATACGTCCAACGTAGTCATTATAGTCTAATAAGGATACTTGGAATTGTAATGGTTCATCTGAGTTGTCCACTGGAGCTGGAATATGTTCGATAATCGTATCGAATAAGTAATCCATTGTTTTTTCTTGGTCAGCTGGGTTGTCAGATAAACTTGAAGTTCCGTTTAATGCTGAAGCATAAACCACTGGGAATTCTAATTGATCATCATCTGCTCCTAATTCGATGAATAATTCTAATACTTCATCAACTACTTCTTCTGGACGAGCAGCGTCACGGTCGATCTTGTTTACAACAACGATTGGTGTTAAATGTTGTTCTAATGCTTTTTTCAATACGAAACGTGTTTGAGGCATTGTACCTTCATACGCATCCACTACAAGAACTACACCGTCTACCATTTTCATGATACGTTCTACTTCGCCACCGAAGTCTGCGTGCCCTGGTGTATCCATAATATTGATACGAGTTCCTTTATATTGAACGGCTGTATTTTTCGCTAAAATAGTAATACCACGTTCGCGTTCGATATCGTTTGAGTCCATCGCACGTTCTGATAATTCTGTACGTGCATCTAATGTATCTGATTGTTTTAATAATTCATCCACAAGTGTTGTTTTCCCGTGGTCAACGTGGGCGATAATAGCAATATTGCGAATATCATTTCTTAATTTCATGTATTTCCTCCATTGATTGACAAAATGAAAGTGATGGAATCTGAACGCTAAAAGAGCCCTTCCATCACCTTAACTTCTTCTCTTAACTTAAAAAGTATACTACAAAAACGCTATAAACTCAAAAGATAAAACACAATGGACATCCCTAACTTACATTTGTTAAGATGAGATGCCCATAATATTTTTAGTTATTTTGCTTCAAACCAGTTGTCCCCTACATTGCTATCTGCTCGTAGTGGAACTTTTAAGCTCACGGCATTTTCCATGACTTCTTCTACTAAACTTTGAAGACTTTCTAATTCATCTTGTGGCACTTCGAAAATCAACTCATCGTGCACTTGTAATAATAAATTCGCTTTAAATTTTCGTTCTCTCATTTCGCGGTCCAATTCAATCATCGCCATTTTCAAGATATCTGCAGCACTTCCTTGAATTGGTGAGTTCATCGCTGTACGTTCTGCGAATGAACGTAAATTAAAGTTACTTGAATGAATATCTGGCAGGTAGCGACGACGGTGGAATAAGGTTTCCACATAATCTTTCTCACGCGCTTCTTTCACAATAGATTCCATGAAGTCTTTTACCCCTTGGAACTCTTCCAAGTAACGGTCGATAAATTCTTTGGCTCTCTTACGGGAAATATTCAAGTTTTGCGACAATCCATAATCACTAATTCCATACACGATTCCAAAGTTTACGGCTTTGGCTTGGCGACGCATTTCACTGGTCACATCGTCTGGATTTGAAATGCCAAATACACGCATTGCCGTATTAGTATGGATGTCTACATTATTCTTGAAGGCTTCTATCATATGTTTATCGCCAGCAATATGCGCCAAAACACGTAATTCAATTTGCGAATAGTCACTTGAGAGAATCTTCCAATCGTCATGTTCTGGTAAGAACGCGTAGCGGATACGACGACCTTCTTTTGTACGAATCGGAATATTTTGTAAGTTTGGATCCACTGAGCTAAGACGACCTGTTTGTGTTAAGTTTTGGATGAATCGTGTATGAATTTTACCATCTTCTTGAATATACGCTTGTAGACCTTCTACATATGTTGAATTTAATTTGGCTAATTGACGATATTCTAAAATTAATTCTACGATTGGAGCTTGGTGTGCCAATTTTTCCAAAACATCTACCGCTGTTGAATAGCCCGTCTTCGTCTTCTTGATGACTGGTAAGCCCATCTTTTCAAATAAGATAACGCCTAGTTGTTTGGTCGAATTGATATTAAACTCTTCACCAGCTAGCTCGTAAATTTCTTGCTCAATCTCTTTAAGACGCTCTTCAAATTCAACGCCCATCTCAACCAAACGCTTTCTATCGACACGAATTCCTTGAATTTCCATGCGTGCTAAAATATCACTCAACGGTAATTCCATTTCCCAATAGAGATGTGTTTGTTCATTTTCTTCGAGTCGTTTCAATAGTTTTTCAGGGGCCTTAGCAATCGTGTAGACTTTTGCTGCTAAATGCTGATTCCAAACCTCTTTATCTTCAGGAATTTGGATTTTAACGCCTTTTCCGTAGACTGCTTCTTCACTGGAAAGAATCGTCACATCGACACGACGGGCCACATCACTAATTTCTTTCACGATATCATTTGTATCCACTAGATATGCTAGAAGGGACACATCATATTTGGCACCTTTTAAGTCGAGGCCGAAGCGGTGAGCAAGTACTTTTGCAGCTTTTGTATCAAATAAACGTTTCTCAACAGACGCATCCGAAAGCCATTTCTTAAAGACTTCTGAAGCAACTGCCGTATCTAAATCGGTCACAAAGACATTCTTTTCATTTCCGAAGGCAACAGCAATCACTTCTGCCACATGATAATTCGCTTCAAGAGTCTCAAAATGCACACTTGTTGTACCTTTAAGCATGTCATCAGAAATTTGCGCCACACGTTTGACGGTTGGACGCTCTGCTTTAGGTGCTTCTTCTACAGTCGCACCGCCTGAATTTAATAGGTCTGATTGGAAAGAATTGAAGTTCATTTCCTTATAGAACGACATCAATGCATCCACATCTTGTTCCTTGCGAAGTGTATCTTCCAATGTAATTTCGATTGGCGAATCTACATTAATGCGCGCTAGTTTCTTACTTAAAAAAGCCAACTCTTTATCATTGATTAAGTTTTCTTTCAACTTACTCTTTTTCATTTCATCGACATGTTCATAAATGCCTTCTACACTTCCAAATTCTTGAAGAAGCTTCACGGCTGTCTTTTCACCGACTTTTGTAACTCCAGGATAGTTGTCGGAAGAGTCTCCCATTAATCCCTTCATGTCGATAATTTGTTCAGGTTTTAATCCATATTTTTCGAAAATCACTTCAGGAGTATATTCGACCAGTTCAGTTACTCCCTTTGTCGTTATTTTCACAGTGATATTATTGTCTGCAAGCTGAATTAAGTCTTTATCTCCTGAAAGAACCACGACTTCATATCCTGCTTCTTCCCCTTTTCTTGCAAGAGTGCCGATTATATCATCCGCTTCATATTGATTTAATCGATAATGAGGAATTCCCCATGCATCTAAAAGCACATTAAAATAAGGCATCTGTTCAATAAATTCCCCTGGAGTTTTCGAACGTCCTCCTTTATAATCTGCATACATTTCTGTACGGAAAGTTGTCTTTCCAGCATCCCATGCTACAAGTACATGTGTAGGTTTTTCAGAGTCTAAAATGGACTTAAACATACGGTGAAATGAATAGAGTGCGTTTGTATGTAAGCCGTTGGAATTTTTAAAACGATTTAAATCTAAAATTGAGAAAAATGCGCGGAATGCTAAGCTACTTCCGTCTACAAGTAATAATTTTTGTTTTGCCATAATATGCCTCCTAATAAGTCATTACCAGTGTAACAAATAAACAAACTTGTGAACACTAAAAAGAGCTTTTTGATGATAACCGTAAATAGAGTTGAAAGGTGAATCCCGTTATGAACCCTTTAGTTTTAAATATTCACCGTGATAAACAAAAAAACAGTAAATCATATGATCTACTGTTTTTGGTAAGAATATATTTCATCTGAAACTGTTTATAATGTTTTTTCTAAAACGACAGCTTTTCCATGTTCGTTCTCTCTTTCAATTCCAGTTTCTGTAAAACCACATTTTTCCCAAAATCTTTTACTTTGAGGATTTCCTTTCATATAAGCAAGCCTTACTTTAGTAAATCCTTCTTCTCTAAAGGCTGTTAAAACCTCATTAATAATAAGGCTTCCTTTTCATTGTCCCGACTCTTTACAATCCATCATAAAAAGTCCAATATAGATAGTTTCTTTTATCGGAAAAGATACAATGAAATCCATAATAGCAACTAATCTATTTTCCTTAAAAAAGCCTATGTAAATTTTATCATCTATGTTTTTACCTTCTGGAAGAGCTTTTAAATCATTTAATAAAGATTGTTTACTAGGTTTTGGCGGACAATAATTAAAATACAATTGATTGCCATTTTCTAAATCCAAAATAAGAGGTACATCATTCCTCCCCATCCTTCTAATGTTGTAAACTGTAGATAATTTACTTAAATCCATCTTAATACCTCCTGAAATCCTCTTCTATTTAAATTTTATTCTTTTTATAAATATCAAATCTCTTTAATAAAAATAGACATTCATACTTTTCTACTGATTGTTTATAAAAAAAGCCTGACTTTCGCCAAGCTTTTTGGTTCATTTAGTTTTGTGTTGGAGAAGTATTCGATAATAGTTTCTCATATGCAAATTCATATTTTTGTACATCTCCTGCTCCCATAAAGACAATCACAGCATCTTTATAGGATAGAAGTGGAGATACATTTTCAAGTGGTAATACTTTCGCTCCACCTTTTACTAATTTTGCTAAATCTTCAATAGAAACATCACCGGCTTCTTCACGAACAGATGCAAATATTTCACATAGGTAAACGTGGTCTGCTAGAGATAATACTGAAGCAAACTCCTCTAAAAGCGCGATTGTTCTCGTAAAAGTATGAGGTTGGAAGACAGCTACTACTTCTTTATCAGGATACTTTTGTCGAGCCGCATCTAATGTAGCACGAATCTCAGATGGATGGTGTGCATAGTCATCAATAATAGTTACACCATTAATAACTTTTTCAGAAAAGCGACGTTTTACGCCACTAAATGTTCGAAACTGCTGAGCTAGTTCATTTGGATCTAATTGATTTAAATAGTAGAAAGCGATAATTGCAAGTGCATTTAAGATGTTATGGTCTCCGTATGTAGGGATGTAAAAATGACCATATAATTCACCGTGAATATAAGCATCAAAATAACTTCCTGCTTTCTCTTTGCGGATGTTTTTAGCAATTACATCATTATGTTCACCAACACCATAATAGGTTACAGGAACAATAGCCTCTAGTGTACGAAGTCTTTCATCATCACCACAAGCAATAATTCCTTTTTTCACTTGTTTACCAAAGGCTTCAAAGGCACTTTGTACATCATCGATATCCGTATAATAATCTGGGTGGTCAAAATCGATATTCGTCATAATAGCGTAATCTGGTCGATAAGCCATAAAATGACGTTTATATTCACAAGCTTCTAATACAAAGTGTTCTGAACTTTCAACTCCTTTACCAGTTCCATCTCCAATAAGATAACTTGTTGGTTCCATTCCACTTAATACGTGGGCTAACAAACCTGTTGTGCTCGTTTTTCCGTGAGAACCTGTAATCGCAACACTCTTATAATTTTTCAACAATTCGCCTAAAAATTTATGGTATCGAATGACTTCTATTCCTTTTTCGCGAGCGGCAACTAATTCTTCGTGGCTATCTGGAAATGCATTACCTGCAATCACAATTTGTCCTTCTTTAATATTAGAGGCACTAAAAGGTAGTAAAGGAATCCCCGCTTCTTCAAGTCCTCTTTGTGTGAAGAAATACTCTTCTAAATCAGAGCCTTGCACTTTATATCCTTCACCATGCAGAACTAACGCTAGTGCGCTCATTCCGGAGCCTTTAATTCCTGTAAAATGATAAATCTTGCTTTTATCCATTCTATCTCCTCACTTTTCTACTACTATTTTTTGGGATGACCATAAGGTAAATGGCGTCCCTGCTGTTCTTGTTCCATAATCATCGATAATGATTTTTTCATCGCTCGTCTTTGTTTTCCCGTTAGTGGTTTTTCCGGCGCTTTTCGTCTTTCAACTTTTGTCTCCGGTAACCCTTCTAATAAGGACTCTTGCACAACTTCAACATCAGATTCTTGTTTGCGTTTAAAGGCTGGAACATAGCCCTTTGTTGCGAAAACTTGGCTTTGTACCGGCTTCTCATGAGAGGTACCATTGTACTCCTTCAAGCGTTTCTCAATGGTATCTTCTTGTTCCTCAACAGACACCAATAAGGATTCTTCCTTTTCGAATAAAATCAAGTCCGTGCTATTTGGTAATAACTCTCTTTCTAATTCACGATAAGAAACTTTTGGTGTCTCTCCTTGTTCTAAACCTCTTGTACTTGAAGGTACCGTACTTGGTTTAAAAGGTTTGCGTTGATTCGTATTCAAATAAGAAGTCCAATCCACACGCGGTTTATATTTTTGATGACCTTCCGTCGCTTTTTCCTTAAATGAACGAAATTGCGCTGGTAATTGATGCTCCTCTTTTTCATTCGATTGAAAAAGTGCTGCATCAGGTCTCTTATCAAATGGTAAGGATTCATGTGGAGTCTCATCTTTTCTAGTTGCATCAACTCGCGTCATTTCTTCGACGACTTGATCTTCAAAAGTTTGACCTTGCTTCAAGTAGTTTGGAAAAGTAGACTTTTCACGTCTTGATTGCAAAGAAGCGAATGAATCGTTTTTCTCGTTAAATGGTTCATTCATGACTCCGTATCCTCCTTTATTGTAAGTTTAATGATTTAAATGGCGTTCCTACTGGAGTCGCATCATCTAAAACTAAGATTCCTTTTTTCGCTGGTGCATTTTCTAATCCTAATTCACGTGCTGAGCAAAGCATTCCGTGACTAGCCACTCCGCGTAATTCTCCAGCCCAAATGATGGCACCGCTTGGCATTACTGTACCAGGTTTTGCAACGACTACTTTTTGACCTGCTTTTACGTTAGGTGCTCCGCAGACGATTTGTAACACTTCAGAGTCACTTACTCGTGTCATTGTTACATGTAGGTGGTCTGAATCTTCATGATCTACGCAACTTTCAACGTATCCAACTACAAGTGCATCTTCCGGCGTTAAAACTAAAGTTGAAACATCAAACCCAGCTTTTTCAATCAATCCTTTTACAACTTCTTGTTGCTCAGGAGTTAAGATTTGTTGTCCATCTTCTTCAAATGAAATCACTTCAGAAATCTTTTCAATATTATAGCCTAGAACTTCTTTTGACTCACGAACAAAGACTTGAGTCACATTTCCTTTTTTCTCATATTCGACGTCGTAACGGCTTGCTGTTCCGCTTGTTAATAATAACGTATCGCCGATTCCCTTTTTATTATAAAAACTTAACCACATATATTGTACCTCTTTAATCTTAATTTGTTCTTCCGTCTAAAATGGTGTTTACTGTGCTACGGTCTAATGCACGGATTGTTTGGATGACCATTTCACGTGCTGCTTCGTAGTCTTTAATTGAGAACATTGTTTGGTGTGTATGAATATAACGAGCACATACACCGATAACCGCACTTGGAACCCCTTGATTCATTAAATGTGCTTTACCAGCATCTGTTCCACCTTGTGAAACAAAGTATTGGAACGGAATGTTATGTGTTAATGCTGTGTCTTCTAAAAATTCTTTCATACGGGGAAGAGTCACCATCCCTGGGTCTAAAATACGTAATAAGAATCCTTGGTCTAAATGTCCAAAAGTTTCTTTTGAACCATTAATATCATCTGCTGCTGAGCAGTCTACCGCAAAGAATAAATCAGGATTGAACTTTGTCACACTTGGACCAGTTCCACGTAATCCGACTTCTTCTTGCACGTTTGCTCCAGCGATTAATGTGTTTGGTAAAGTTTCATCTTTAACAGCTTTCAACGCTTCAAGAACTACTGTACATCCATATCGATTATCCCACGATTTAGAAATCATGCGTTTCTTATTCGCAGTCCAAATGGTTTCTACATCTGGAACAATTGTATCTCCAGGACGGCAGCCATATTCAAGGGCTTCTTCGCGTGAAGTGAATCCAGCGTCAAATAAAATATCAGTTACTTTCACAGCTGCTTGTTGACCACCAGCTGCGCGTAATAGATGTGGTGGGATTGAAGAAGAAATAATTGGGTAGTCACCTTTACGAGTTAATAAAGTAAAACGTTGCGCTGAAACTACATATGGATTCCATCCCCCTAAAGGACTTACTTTGAACATTCCGTTTGGAGTGATATTTGTTACCATGAAACCAACTTCGTCCATGTGTGCAGCAATCATAATGCGTGGTGCATCTTCTTCCTTGCTATCACGAACCCCAAAAATACCGCCTAGACCATCTTGTTCAATGCGGTCTACTAAAGGTGTTAATTCATTTCTCATGAATTCGCGAATACGGCCTTCGTGTCCACTAGTTCCTTTCATTTGTGTTAACGTTTTGATTAATTGTTCTGTTTTGGCTTCCATTGTATCCTCTTCTTTCCTACCTCTATAAAATATCTTATAAACGCGCCAAAAGCTGGAGGTCCTCCAGCTTTCTTTGATTATCCAATTTTGTATAAATCAATAACGGCTCCTGTTTTTGCATCTGCATAAAATTCGTATTGGACAAGTTCATCATCTTCCTTACGAGTAACTCCGCCATAATAAACTTCCCCATAAAATTCTGGACTATCCACGAATACAGGTTCCATCTCAATCCAAGAGCCTTCGATAGTACCTACTACTTGAAATAATTTGCGTACATTTTGAACAATAACATCTCCATTGACATTTCTACGTTCAAACCATTTGGAAGTGGCCCATGCACCGATAACGGCCCCCGCTGCTAGTAAAAAACTTGCACCTTTGAAACTATTTTTTGACCCCATACGAATCAGGCTCCTTTATATGTTATTTAGGTTGTTTAAAAACTATTCTCTCTTGTGGGAAAATCACTTCCACACGATAAATTGGATGACCTTTTGCTGAAAATTTCTCTTCGTATTCTGTCATCACATTTCCTGGAAATTCCACTTGATGTAGGTCTAACCATACTTGTTTTAACACAAGTCCAAATTGTGAGAATGACGCTAAGCTGTATTCAAACAATCCGCGGTTATCTGTCTTAAAGTGTAATTCTCCAAATGGTGGTAATACTTTTTCATATCCGCCTAAGAAACTTTCATGAGTCAAGCGACGTTTCGCATGTCGCTTCTTTGGCCAAGGATCTGAAAAGTTCAAGTAAATTTGGTCTACTTCTCCGTCTTCGAAGTAGTCTGTTACTTGTCCACCGTTCACATGTAATAATTGTAAGTTTGGAACATCTGCTGCAAGAGCTTTTTCAAGTGCGACTACTAGGACGCTTTCTTGAATTTCGATTCCAATATAGTTAATGTTTGGGTTTTGACGAGCCATTCCGCTCACGAATTGGCCTTTCCCAGAACCAATCTCAATATGGATTGGGTTGTTATTGCCAAAACGCTCATGCCATCTTCCCTTCCATTGCGCTGGATCTTGGATGACCATTTCTGGGTGAGCCGCTAAAGCATCTTTTGCCCAAGGTTTATTTCTTAATCTCACAGTCTAACTCCTGTCTAAGATTCTCTTGGTTTTCCGATACGATTATTGTAAATCGACTTCACCAAAAGAATTTTCTCATTCATTTCAAGGTATCGTCCCTCAAAGTGTGTTTTCTTAATATAATTCAAGCAATTCATTAAAGCATACCATTCAATTCGCTGATAAATATTTGTAGAAAGCTGTAATCCATACATATCGAGCCATTCTCCCCATTGATGCACAGGGATATATTGCGTTAGTATCATTGTCAAATCAGAAACTGGATCAGCAAGCCGCACCATTTCCCAGTCTACAAGATAGAGCTTCTCGTCTTCAGATAACATGAAATTACGACGATCAAGATCTCCATGGCAAACTGTCTTCCCAACTTCACTTACCAGTGGAATAGTTTCAATCAAATAATTCAATACTTCGTTTAAAAAACGATGTGTTTGTAATCCCGATTGTAAATTATTCAAATATTCATCAATAAATTTCTGTGTGCTATATTCTTCACCTTGAATTTGCTGTAACATTTGTAAAAGATTTGGGGACTGATGGATTTGTTGTAACAGCTCGATGACTTCGATGGACCCCATTTCTTCCTTAGTAAGGGATCTACCAGTTAACCATTCTTGAGCCGTAATGACATCCCCATTACCCGCACGTTTGGTCCATATTAACTTAGGAGTGATACCTTCACCCGATAACACCGCTAAAAATGGTGAGGCGTTCCTTTTTAGAAACACGCGTTCATGGTCTTTTACTCCCATATATGCTTGACCGGTGTCTCCACCAATTGGATGAAGATCCCATCCTGAGTCCATGTTATATTCCATTTATTCCATCCCTAACGACAAATTCTATTGATTTCTATAATAAATCTATTCTTTTATTTTATGGTTTTATCCCCATACAGTCAAGCTCTTGACCTACTTTGATATATATATTCTATATTTTTCTTCTTTTCTTTAATAATCGATAACGTAAATAAAATTGAGTGAATAAAATTCCGAAAACCGGATAAAAAATAATCCCTACTAAACCAATTACTTCACGCATTCCCATTACTGAAGAAATTCCAAGTACAATACCAGATGCGACCATCGTCCACATTAGGACTGATAAATTATCCTGAAGACGTACGTTGTTATCTGCAAGAGAAGAAAAATGACTATTTTGCGTGTTGGCACTTTGGATAACACCAACGAGTTGGAATCCTAATAGCATCACAAGTAACGCATTGATGATAAAATTCCAATAATACTCTTGAGAAAATAATGCGACTACAAAACTAACAACCGACAGTTGTAATAATAAACTCATATATTGACTCGTACGAACGACCGTACGACTCACTAAATAGCGGTGACCACTTGGATTCTTTCCAACAAGTATCTTCAAAACAGCATCTAAATAAGAACGACGTTGGGCTTGAGGTTTATGAACCATTGGCACATCTACAAACAACGCATATAAACGATAAATTCGTTGCTGTCTTTCTAATTCCAATTCAATCATAGAATCGAAGCGGTATACAAAAGCCGCTTTCCCATAATAGTACTCGATAAAAATACTTAGAAGGATTGGAATCACTAAAAATACAAATGACCACGCTTCAGAAATCCATAAAAACATTCCGAAGAAGTTCGCTACTGCAATTAAGTAAATACCGAGTTTTTCTATCCATGTAAAATGAAGCACTCCACGATAAGCGTATTTCGTACAACGGAATAATAAATCTTTAAAGAGCACTTGTAAGAGGAATATCTTTGTGAACATACTCATATTCGTTCCAAAGGCTTGTGCTACGATTGGAAAGACAATTCCAGAGGAAGCCAGCATCACAAGTAGCGGAAGCGCCCAACTACGACGAATCGCTTTTTGTAAGTACGCCTTAAAGTCTTGCCCCACTACCGATAAAAAGATTCCATCGGCTGGTTCGAGCAACGTTGCTACACCGCCAAAGAATGGAACACTCGCTAGTAGAACTGCAAGTAACCCTAGTAAAGGCCATTCCAATACACGAATCGTTTGAATCCAATTCGAGTATTGCACCATGATAAAGCCAAATAAGAAAAATAAAACAATCAAGAAATGATCATTAAGCATATAGCGAATATACTTCATGCTTTTCTTTTGATATTTTCTTACCCTGGCCTCAAAAATTGTTGCACTATTCATGGGCATCATCCCCTGTCGTTAATGCAAAGTAAATTTCCTCTAGAGAATTTTCTTCAATATTCGAAGTTGCGCGTAAGCCTTCGATATCGCCTTGCGCAATTACTTTCCCTTCATGTAATACGATGAAACGATCACAATACTTCTCTGCCGTATCTAATACGTGCGTCGACATTAAAATCGCTGCGCCTTTTTCCTTTTTCTCTTTTAAGACTTGAAGTAAGGTACGAATCCCAAGTGGATCAAGTCCTAAAAATGGCTCATCAACCACATAAACAGGCACGTCTAGCATTAATGCACAGACGATGAGTACTTTTTGCTTCATCCCTTTTGAAAAATACGCTGGGAACCAATCCAATTGCTTCGTTAAACGAAATGCTTCCACGAGTTCCATTGCATGGGCCATTGTTTCTTCGTTCATTTGGTTATATGAACGAGCCACAAATTCAATATGCTCTCTAAACGTCAATTCTTCATAAAGAACTGGACTTTCTGGAATGACCGCAATCGACTGACGGTAGCCTCGTTGGTTTTCGAGGATACTAAGCTTCTCCACTTCCACTCTTCCGCTAAAAGGGGTAAGTTGCCCAATAATCGTTTTAATCGTCGTACTCTTCCCGGCACCATTGAGCCCGATAAGCCCACAAATTTCACCAGGATTTACATCAAAAGTGATGTCTGTAATGACAGGAACTTTTGTATATCCTGCAGTTACATTGTTTAATTGTAGTGACATATAATTTCTCCTATCTAACTATTCTCTTCATTATACCATAAAGCCAAAAAAGTGTGAAAGAACGCTATATAAATGCACTTTCTCAAATTCAGTAAACTATAATCGAGTGAATTCGTTCTAGGGACAAAATAACAAATCTCCGTTCTGCAATCCTTTCATTTCAAGGCTTTTTTTGATACGATAGAGGTACAAACTCAAGGAGGAAATACCATGACAGATTGTATTTTTGATAAAATTATTAATAAAGAAATTCCAGCACATATCGTGTATGAAGATGACGTAGTACTCGCGTTCCTTGACATTTCTCAAGTGACACCAGGACACACACTGGTTGTTCCTAAAAAACATGTTGCCAATATCTTCGAATATGATGAAGACTTAGCAAGCGCAGTTTTTGCACGTATTCCTAAAATTGCACGTGCCGTTCAAGCATCAAACCCAGATATTAAAGGATTAAATATTTTAAGTAATAATGGTGAATTGGCATACCAAAGCGTCTTCCACTCTCATATCCACTTAATCCCACGCTATACAAAAGAAGATGGTTTTGGATTAAAATGGCACCCAACAAATCCAAATTCAGAAGTATTAGCAAAAATTGCGCAATCAATCCGCGAACAAATGGAGGCATAATCAATGAGTAAATTTCTAAAAGGTTTTATTTTTGGTAGTGTCATCGGTGGTGTCGTTGCCTTATTAAACAACCCAAGAAGTGGAAAAGAGAACCGCGAAATCTTATCCAAACAGATTCAGGAAGTTAGTCAAGAAGTCTCCGTTATTCATAACGGAAAAGCAACCCTTGAAAGAGGCATTAAAGAAATCCAAGAAGTGATTGTTCCACAAACAATGGCAGTTGTGAACTCTATTCAAGAAGAAGTAACCAAATTCCAATTGGAAAATAAACCGCGCTTCAGACGTATTCAAGATAAAATTCAAACGTTACAAACACATCTAAACGAAATGAAATAGAAGGTCTACTCTTATGATAAAATTATTTGCATCGGATATGGACGGTACTCTCCTCACAAATCATGTAGAGATTCATAAAAACAACGTCAAAGCTATTCGCAAATTGCAAAAATTAGGAAAACACTTCATCGTTTGTACCGGACGTGATTATCTTCAAGCCAATTTTGCACTCGAGCAGGCAAATCTACATCTTCCTGTAATTGCGATGAATGGCGCTCAGATTTTCGATAAAAAACATGACATTATTTGGGAAGTAACCATTCCCCATGACACCGTCTATACCCTATTGGACTACTTCGATTCGATTGACTTGGATTGGCAACTTGTAACTTCTGAAGGAAACTTTAGAAAGAACTACGCTCTCTTTATCAACAAGGTAATTGAACGAAAAAAGGTGGAAAGAAACAATTTAACACCTGAGCAACTAAAGGAAGAAATTAAGCAGCTAAAAATTCTTTTAGAAGCAACCGATGTTACTACTGCTGAAGAAGTGCTATCGATTCCAAATATTAAAGTGTTCAAGATTATCGTATCACACGATGATGGACCTACTTATTTCAAACCTATTCGTGACCATATTGATCAAGTGCATCCAAACCTCGTGGTCACTTCCGCATTTTATACCGATTTGGAAATCAACCACAAAGATGCTCAAAAAGGCATTGCCGTTGCCCACTACGCCGAAACACTTGGATTATCCATGAAGCAAACTTTTGCTATCGGCGATAATTTTAATGATGTTTCGATGATTCATGATGCTGGAATCGGTGTTGCAATGGGAAATGCTCCAGAGGCAGTTAAAGCTGTTGCTGATTTTGTGACAGACACCAATGTTAACGGCGGTGTGGCAAAAGCGATTTGGCGTGTCCTTGAAGAAGAAAAATAATGATGATTCTCTTCTCTTTTATTAGAGAAGAGATTTTTTATTCAACGACTGCTATGTTATATAATGTAACATGAGATGAGAGTTGATTTTTGCATTTTCAGAAAATCTTCCATATAATGGAAAAACCTTTTAAATAAGGTAGATTTGGAGGAATATGTATGAACATAAAGAAATTTAGCTTGGGAGCTGTTCTAGTCACTCTATTGATGACTCTTCTATCCCTCGTTTCTCCGACAAATTCTGTAAAAGCAGAAACTAAAAAATATGTAATCGCAACAGATATTACATTCGCACCATTTGAATACCAAGATACAAATGGTGAATACGTCGGAATTGATATTGAATTAATGAAGAGTATCGCAGAGGCTGAAGGCTTCGCAGTAGAATTTAAGGCTCTTGGCTTTAATGCAGCTGTCCAAGCCCTAGAAGCTGGACAAGTAGACGCTGTTATGGCTGGAATGGGAATAACTGATGAACGTAAACAAAAATTCAACTTCACAGATAGTTACTATGACAGCGGAATCGGAATGGGAGTTTCAAAAAACTCTGACATCACAAGCCTTTCTGATTTAAAAGGAAAAAAAGTTGCTGTTAAATTAGGAACACAAGGTGCCACTTATGCTGAATCTATCAAGAGTAAATATGGCTTTACAATCACAACTTTTGAAGATTCATCAAGTATGTACCAAGATGTAATAGTAGGAAACAGCGACGCTTTATTTGAAGACTATCCAGTACTTGCCTACTCAATCACATCAAACAACTTACCTTTAAAAATGACAGACCATAACGAAAACAAAACAGAATATGGTGTTGCTGTGAATAAAGGTGAAAATGCTGAATTGATCACTGCTTTCAACAATGGTTTGAAAAAACTAAAAGAAAGTGGTAAGTATGATGAAATCATCAACAAATACACTACGAATGCTAATGAAAACACAGAAGCAACAAGCATTCTAGGTTTAATTAAAACAAACTGGAAAACTCTTGCAACTGGTTTATGGAATACGATTGTATTAACGGTTGTTGCTTTAATCTTTGCAAGTTTAATCGGTATTATCTTCGGTTTAATGAAAACAAGCCAAAACAATATCGTTCAAGCAATCGCAGGATTTTACATTGATATCATCCGCGGCGTTCCATTAATTGTATTAACGTTCTTCATTTACTTTGGAATTCCACAAGCCTTCGATATTACGATGCAACCATTCGTAGCAGGTGTTATCACCTTAAGTTTGAATGCTTCCGCTTATATCGCAGAAATTATCCGTGGGGGTATCCAAGCAGTTGATAAAGGCCAATACGAAGCTTGCATGAGTTTAGGTCTACCATATTCAAAAAGCATGCAAAAAGTTATCTTGCCGCAAGCGATTCGAATTATGGTTCCTTCATTCATCAACCAATTCGTTATCACATTGAAGGACACTTCTATCCTTTCAATTATCGGTATCGCCGAATTAACACAAACAGGTAAAGTCATCATCGCTCGTAACTTACAATCAAGTCAAATGTGGTTAATCGTCGGCGTGATGTACTTAATCGTAATTGTTCTATTAACGAAACTTTCAGCTCACTTAGAAAGGAATTTAAAATAATGGCTATTATCGAAGTTCAAAAACTACAAAAGAAATATGGCAACTTAGAAGTATTAAAATCCATCGACCTTTCTATTGAGGAAGGTGAAGTCGTTTGTATTATCGGACCTTCTGGTTCTGGTAAATCAACTTTTCTTCGTTGTTTAAACCGTCTTGAAAAAATTAATAGCGGTCATATCATCATTGACGGTCATGATTTAACAGATAAGAAAACTAACTTAAATAAAGTTCGTGAGGAAATCGGAATGGTGTTCCAACACTTTAACCTCTTCCCTCACCTAAGCGTTCTAGAAAATATCATTCTTGCCCCAGTGGAATTAGGTCGTGAGACAAAAGAAGCTGCAACAGAACATGCCATGGAACTCCTCGGCATGGTTGGCCTTGCAGACAAAGCAGATGTCTCTCCTAAATCTCTTTCAGGTGGTCAAAAACAACGTGTGGCTATTGCCCGTGCGCTTGCAATGAAACCAAAAATGTTATTATTCGATGAACCAACTTCAGCACTCGACCCTGAGATGGTTGGGGATGTATTAGAAGTAATGCAAAACCTAGCTAAAGAAGGAATGACAATGGTCGTGGTAACACACGAGATGGGATTTGCGCGTGAGGTTAGCGATCGCGTTATCTTTATGGATGGCGGTTATATCATCGAAGAAGGAACTCCTGCGGAAGTATTTGGTAACCCACAAAACGAACGTACTCAAAACTTCTTAAATAAAGTCCTTCACTAAAATTAAATACCAAATAGTAACGATCTTACTCCAAAGCACTTGGAATAAGATCGTTTTTTTTAGAAAAAACACTTCCTGCACTAGTATGACAATCACACTGGTGTAGGAAGTGTTTTAAAATTTCATTTATTAAAGAATCCGTAATACTTACTCTTTATCTTCTTTTGGTAGTAATACTTTACGTGATAAGTTAATACGTCCTTGCCCGTCGATTTCGATAACTTTAACCGTTACTTTATCGCCTAGAGCTAGTACATCTTCTACTTTACCAACGCGTTCGTGCGCTAATTCAGAAATATGAACTAATCCATCTTTTCCTTTAGCAATTTCAACGAATGCACCGAATTTTTCGATACGGCGCACTGTTCCTTCGTATACTTGTCCAACTTCGATTTCACGTGTTAAATCTTCGATGATTTCTTTAGCACGTTGAATCATAGCAGCATCTGTAGAAGCGATTGATACGTGACCTTCTTGGTCGATATCAATTTTAACACCTGTTTCGTCGATGATAGAGTTAATTGTTTCACCGCCACGTCCGATAACGACTTTAATCTTATCAGGGTGGATAGAAATCATTTCAATCTTAGGTGCATATGGGCTTAACTCTTTACGAGGTTCAGCAATTGTTGATGTTAATTCTTCAAGGATTTCAAAGCGTGCTTTCTTCGCTTGTGTTAGGGCTTCACGTAAGATTTGTTCTGTAATCCCTTGAATCTTAATATCCATTTGAAGAGCTGTAATACCGTCTTTAGTTCCGGCCACTTTAAAGTCCATGTCTCCTAAGTGGTCTTCTAACCCTTGGATATCTGTTAAGACTGTATAGTTTGTACCGTCAGAAATAAGACCCATCGCGATACCTGCTACTGGCGCTTTAATTGGCACACCGGCTGCCATCAATGCTAATGTTCCCGCACAAATACTTGCTTGAGAAGAAGAACCGTTTGATTCTAAAACTTCTGATACAAGACGGATTGTGTAAGGGAAGTCTTCTGGACTTGGAATCACTTGTTTCAATGCACGTTCCCCTAGCGCACCGTGACCAATTTCACGACGACCTGGGCTACCAGCACGACCAACTGAACCTACAGAGAATTGTGGGAAGTTGTAGTGGTGAATGAATCGTTTACCTTCTTCGATTCCTAATCCATCAATCACTTGGTATTCTCCAAGAGGTGCAAGTGTTGCTGAAGTTAATGCTTGCGTTTGTCCACGAGTGAATAAACCTGAACCGTGAACACGAGGTAATAAGTCGATTTCTGAAGATAACGGACGAATTTCGTCAATCTTACGACCATCAGGACGTACTTTTTCTTCAGTGATTAAACGACGTACTTCGTCTTTTTCTAAATTATCGACTAATTGAGAAACTTGTTTTAGAAGTCCAACTTTTTCTTCATTTTCTTCTAATACGGCTTCGAAGTGCTCGATAGCTGTTTCTTTTACTTTTTCAATGTTTGCTTCGCGCGCTAATTTTTCTTCTGTTTGAATCGCGTGAACCATGGCTTGGCTGAATAAATCTTTTACTTGTGCTTCGATAGCTGGATCGAATGAAAGTAAAGTCACTTCCATTTTTTCTTTACCAACTTCGCGAACGATTTCTTCTTGGAAAGCCACTAATTTTTTGATTTCTTCGTGACCAAATAATAATGCTCCAAGCATATCTTCTTCGTTCACTTCTTTAGCTGAACTTTCTACCATGTTGATAGCAGTTGCAGTACCGGCTACAGATAATTCGATATCTGAGTTTTCTTTTTGTTCAGTAGTTGGGTTAATCACGTATTCACCGTTTACACGACCTACGTCTACCCCAGCAATTGGTCCATCAAATGGAATATCTGAAATACATAATGCTAATGAAGAACCAAACATTGCAGCCATTTCTGGTGGGCAGTTAGGATCTACTGACATTACCGTATTTGTGATTTGTACTTCGTTACGGAAACCTTCCGCAAACATTGGACGAATTGGACGGTCAATAAGACGCGCTGTAAGAGTAGCATGTTCGCTTGGGCGACCTTCACGTTTGATAAAACCTCCAGGAATTTTACCAGCAGCATACATTTTTTCTTCATAGTTTACTGTTAACGGGAAGAAATCTGTATCTTTTGCTTGTTTTGTACCAACAGCCGCTGTTAAAACAACAGTATCACCGTAACGTACTAACACTGCACCATTGGCTTGCTTTGCTAATTGACCGATTTCAACTTGTAATTGACGTCCGCCCCAGTTATAGCTAAAAACTTTCTTTTCTGACATAACTAATCTCCTTTTCTCTTATTTACGTATCCTCCAGACCTACTTTTAGAAATGAAAACGTTCGACGCGTTCGAGCGCTTTTATTTCTAAAGTAAGGTGACTCCAGAAGATACAAAGTTTGTCATACAGAGTCATTTTACCATAACTGCCCATTAAGTACTATTTTTTTGTAAAAAAAACGAGTGAGTTATTCTCTTTTCTAGAGAATAAACTCACTCATCTTACTATCGTTATTTACGAATGAAGAAATTAAAGAGTGACTACATTTCCTTGTTCGAAAATAGTGAACTCTTTTGTTTCTAGGTTTGCTTCAAGACGTGCTTCGGCAGCACCAGAAGCATCTTTACGTGAAATCACTATTGTGTTCTCAGTTGGAGTTTCTACTTCAAAAGAACCTTCTAAATCAAACGCTTTTGATGTATTTCTAAAGCGTAATAAGTTGATTAGTTTTTTCACGACTGGACGTTCTACTTCACGGTCGATTTCTTCTAAAGTGTAATAATGACGGTTGATGTTACGACCTTCTTTTGAAGATTCTAATAACTCGATGTCATTTTCTCCAGCAAGTAATCCCACGTAGTAAATTTGTGGAATACCAGGCGCAAAACATTGCAACACACGTGATAATAAGTAACTTGCATCATCATTTCCTAAAGCACTGTAGTATGTGCTGTTAATTTGATAGATATCTAAGTTATTGTACTTTTCACTTGAGTAGATTCGTTTTACGTTGGCGCCTACATCGTATAATTTGTTTGAAGTGTAATCTAACTCTTCATCTGTTAATAAGTCTCTAGCATCCACGACACCGATTCCGTCATGCGTATCCAATGTTGTAAATTGCTTCATCGGACTCATTTGTAACCAGTTGGCTAATCGATTTGATTTCCCTGAATATAGTGAATATAACACTACCATTGGTAATGCAAAGTCATAAACGAAGTAATCATGGTCTGCAATCTTCATTTGAATTGAATAATGCTCATGAATTTCAGGAAGCAATTCTACTTGGTATTTCGCTGCTTCATCACGAACTTCATTTAATAAATCCCAAATATCTGGTTCTACGAAGAAGTCGTTTGTATCGAGTTTCTTTACTGCATAAGCAAATGCGTCTAAACGAATTAATGAGCATCCGTGACTTGCCATATCTTTAATCGTTTCACGAATAAACTCTTTCACGATTTCTTTACGAACATCAAGGTCGATTTGCTCTTCCCCGAATGTGTTCCATACTTCTTCAGTCGTTCCATCCGCAAAATGAACAGTTTGGAATGGCGCTTTATCTTTACGTTTATAAATCAAGTCGATATCCGCTTGGTTTGGACGTCCTTCTGGGAAGAACTCATGGATACGAATAAACATATCTTTGTAAGGTGAATTTTCGTGATTTTTTACAAAATCTTGGAAAAACTTAGACTCACGAGAAATATGGTTAATCATGAAGTCAAACATTAAATAATATTGTTCCCCTAGAGCATCCACATCTTCCCATGTTCCAAGTGTTGGATCTACACGAGTGTAGTCGCTTGGAGCGAATCCTCTATCCCCTGTTGATGGGAAAAATGGTAATAAATGGACCCCACCAATGGCGCCTTGGAAATATTTATCCAAAACGCCTTTTAAGTCCTTCATATTGCTTCCCATGCTGTCTGAGTAAGTGATCAGCATTGCTTCGTTTTTAATTTGCATGGAATTCACCGTGTCCCTTCATTCAATCGATTTAGTTTAATTTCCAAATGTCACGGTTGTAGTCTTCGATTGTACGGTCACTTGAGAAGAAGCCGGCCATTGCGATGTTTGTCACCACTTTAGCATTCCATTCGTCTCTGTTTTCGAAATCGCGATACATACGTTCTTTTGTTTCAATGTAATCTTCTAAGTCTAATAAGGTCATGAACCAGTCTTTTGTAGTTAACTCGTTGTATAGACGTTCTAGACGTTCTTTATTTCCTACTTCAAGTAAAGCGTCACTCTTCACGAATTCTACTAATGGACGGATTGCATCTCTCTTAGCAAACTCGCCAGCGTTGTAATCGCCTTTTTCATAGTGCGCAATGACTTCATTACTCTTTTCACCGAAGATATAGATATTGTCGTCACCAACAAGTTCGTGGATTTCCACATTCGCACCGTCTTCAGTACCAAGAGTTAATGCCCCGTTTAGCATGAATTTCATATTCCCTGTTCCACTAGCTTCTTTTGAAGCAAGTGAAATTTGTTCAGAAATATTACATGCTGGAATTAAGTGTGTTGCTGCTGTTACGTTGTAGTTTTCAACCATTACGACTTGTAAGTGTGGGCTTACTTCTGGGTCATTTGCGATTAATTCAGATAATGAAAGAATTAAATGAATGACGTCTTGCGCAATCACGTAAGCAGGTGCAGCTTTACCACCAAAGATAATTGTGATTGGTCTAGCTGGAATGTTTCCGCTCTTGATATCTAAATATTTATGAATCACATATAAAGCGTTCATTTGTTGACGTTTATATTCGTGCATACGTTTGATTTGGATATCAAAAATAGAATTTTCATTCACTGTGATGCCTTGCTTTTCTTGCAAGTAAACACTTAAACGTTTCTTGTTATCACGTTTAATCTTGTCTAATTTTTCGCGAACAATCGCATCATGACGGAAAGCTTTCAACGCTTCTAATTTAGAAGCATCCTTACGCCACTCTGTTCCAATTGTTTCATCTAATAATTTAGCTAGTTCTGGGTTGGCATGCATTAACCAACGACGGAATGTAATCCCATTTGTTTTATTGTTAAATTTCTCAGGATAGATTTCGTAGAAATTCTTTAATTCACTTTCTTTTAAGATATCTGTATGCAGTGCCGCAACACCGTTTACGCTATATCCGTAGTGAATATCCATATGCGCCATGTGAACACGGTCCTGTTCGTCGATGATGGCTACTGATGGATCTTCATATTTTGCTTTTACGCGAGCGTCTAATTCTTTAATAATTGGCACTAAATGTGGCACTACTTTTTCTAAGTATGCTAAAGGCCATTTTTCTAACGCTTCTGATAAGATTGTGTGGTTTGTATAAGCTGTCATTGCGGATACGATTTCCACTGCTTCATCAAATTCAATTCCACGTTCCCCAAGTAAACGAATTAATTCAGGAATCACCATTGATGGGTGCGTATCGTTAATTTGAACTGTTGCGTATTCCGCTAAGTCGTGTAAGTTACTTCCCTTAGCAAGTGCTTCGTCGATTAATAATTGAGCCCCATTACTTACCATGAAGTATTGTTGATAAATACGTAGTAAGTGTCCTGCTTCATCACTATCATCTGGATATAAGAATAATGTTAAGTTTTTAGCGATTTGAGTTTTATCAAACTCAATTGAATCACTTGAAACTAAAGACTCGTCAATTGAATCCACATCGAATAAGTGTAATTTATTTTTAGTTGATTGTTCATATCCTAAAACATCGATATCAAACATTTTTGAAGTCAATGTAAAGTCAGCAAACGGTACTTTATAAGAAGTTTCTGTTGGAACTAACCAGCTTTCAGGTGTTAACCAAACGTTCGGAACTGCATCTTGTTGGTTATCTTTGAATTTTTGTTCGAATAAGCCATAGTGGTAGTTTAATCCAACACCGTCTCCCGTTAATCCAAGCGTTGCGATGGAATCAAGGAAACACGCAGCTAGACGTCCTAGACCACCATTCCCTAAAGATGGTTCTAATTCGATTTCTTCGATTTCAGCTAATGAATGTCCAGCTTCTGATAGCACTTCTTTCACTTCATCGTAAAGCCCTAAGTTAATTAGATTGTTTGATAATAATTTACCGATTAAGAACTCAGCAGAAATGTAATACACTTTTTTCTTACCATTGTTTTGTGGTAAGGCTGCACTTTTTTCTTTCGTAAATTGTAATAATGCTAAGTAAACTTCTTCTTTTGTGCAGTCTTTTAAAGACTTTTCTAAGTTTCCTTCTACATATTGTTTAAAATTTTTCATTGTTCTCTCCTTTTTGGTTTGCGTGAGGTTACTTTTCTTCCTCTACTAACTCCTCTTCAATTTCCACTTCATCATGATGTGGGTTCGCACGATCATACAATTCAGTAATCCCAAGTAAGAATTCTTCTACAGCCTCTGTTAACTGCTCTGTGGTCATTCTCCATACCCAGTTTCCTCCGAGCGTACTTGGAATGTTCATACGAGCCGTCTCATCTAATTGTAGTAGATCTTGCATTGTTGCAACTGTCATTCGACTAACCGAACCATATAACCCACGTAGTAAAGCATAGCTAATTGGTTCCTCATCACGTCGATTTAAGTAACGATTACAAAATTCTCTTGTTTCTGTTGGAACCGACTTATACCATCCTAATACTGTATCATTATCATGTGTTCCTGTATAGGCAACCGCATTGACTGGATAATGATGAGGTAAATCTCCACTCTTAGGATTTTCACCCATAAATCCAAATTCCAGAATTTTCATTCCTGGGAAACCAGTAGCTTCACGAAGATTGATGACATCTTCATCCATAAATCCTAAATCTTCAGCAATAATCGGCAGATCTCCAATTTGTTCCTTTACTGCTTTAAACAAATCATATCCTGGGCCCTTCACCCATTTCCCAATTGTTGCATTTTCAGCCTCTGCTGGAATTTCCCAATAAGCTGAGAAACCTCTAAAGTGGTCAATACGAACCACATCAAACAATTCAAAGCTCGCTTTTAGTCGTTTGCTCCACCAAGTGAACCCATCTTCTTTCATTGCTTCCCAATTATAAATTGGATTCCCCCATAATTGACCTAGCGGAGAAAAATCATCTGCAGGACATCCAGCAACACAAAGTGGATTTCCTTCTGCATCAGTTTTGAAGTAATGTGGTGTTGCCCACATTTCCACACTGTCCGCAGCTACATAAATTGGCATATCGCCAATAATTTGAATAAAGTTGTCATTCGCGTATTTTTTCAAAGCATGCCACTGTTCATCAAATAAGAATTGTGTCACACGGTGATACTCTAATTTTTCTGCAAGACGTAAGCGATATTCTGCTAATGCATCTTTTTGACGACGTTTAATCGCTTCGTCGCTCCAAGCTGTCCACGGTTTCATATCAAAGAATTCTTTAATCGCCATGTACTCAGCA
Source organism: Granulicatella sp. 572.rep1_STHE (assembly GCF_001073445.1). Lineage (NCBI taxonomy): Bacteria > Bacillati > Bacillota > Bacilli > Lactobacillales > Carnobacteriaceae > Granulicatella > Granulicatella sp. 572.rep1_STHE. The sequence continues at coordinate 44,283 of NZ_JVBO01000019.1, forward strand.
AATGGCTCTAACCATTCTGCTTTTTCTGCAACAAATTTTTCGTATGCAGGAGTTTTTCCTTTAGATAGAAAAGCAGCCACTGCTTTTTCTAAAACAGGTCGACGTTTTTCATATAATAATGCGTAGTCAACCGTTGTTTCTTCAGCGCCCCAATTCATCTCAACATCTTCTTTACTTAGAAGTCCTTCTTCTATTAAAAGATCGAAATCGATAAAGTTTGTATTTCCAGCAAAAGCCGAAAAAGATTGATATGGAGAATCTCCATAGCTAGTTGTTCCTAATGGTAAAATTTGCCAATAAGTCTGTTTCGTACGAACTAGAAAATCTACAAAATCAAATGCAGATTTACCGAAAGTTCCGATTCCATATTGACCAGGTAATGATGAAATATGCATTAACACACCTGATTCTCTATTGCTCATATATTTGATACCTCTCTCCTTAATCAGTATATTTATCCATGTAAGCGCAATAATTCGCGCAACCGTTTGCTTTAATATTAGAGTATTTTTTTTAATAAAACAAGTATTATTTTATAAGTTTTTAATACATCTTGAATATACAAGGATAAAATAAACTTAATTTCTATTTAATTCAACCAAAAACCACTTATATTCAGTATTTTTTATTCCTTTAATTTTTTTTAACAAAATACTTGCAAACGGTTTATGGAAGCGGTATACTAAAACCAGTTAAGAAATCGTTTGCGTAATCTACAACGAATTTTAAGGAGGAAAAATATTATGGCAAACAAATGGTTTAAAAAATCTTTAATGGTTGGCTTAGCTGGTTTAGCTTTAGCAGGCTGTGCAAGCGGAGGTAACCAATCAAACTCTTCTAATGGAGGCTCTGAAAGCAAAAAAGAATTTACTTTATATAGTAATAAGAGCGAAATCCAAGAAGCCCTAACAGCATATGCTAAAGAATGGGGAGACAAAAACGGAGTTAAAGTTAATATTAAAACTTGTTCTGGTTCATGTAAGATTTCTGACCAACTAAAAACTGAATTTACTGCAGGTACTGCACCAGACGTATTCGTAATTGAAGGTCAAGCTGGATATGATTTGTGGAAAGACAACCTACAACCATTAAAAGGTGACTGGATTGATAAAACTGAGTTTGAATTTAAACAAGGTAACGACGTATACGGATTCCCGGTATCTGTAGAAGGATACGGATTAGCTTACAACAAAGAAATCTTAACTAAAGCTGGAATTGATCCTGCTACTCTAACTTCTTTTGAAGCAGTTGAGAAAGCAATGGCTACTTTAGAAAGTAAAAAAGATGAATTAGGATTATCTACTGTTGTTGCTACAGCAACTAAAGAAGGTGAAACTTGGATCATGGGTATCCATGACTTTGGTGCTTACTTAAGTAGTGGTCTTCCAAACGGTGACCGTTCAGTAACAAACCAAGTACTAAAAGGTGAAATGGACAAAACTCGTTTAGAAAACTACACTAACTGGGTTGAATTACTATTCAAACATACTGATAAGAAACTCTTAACAGTTGGTACTCAAGAAGATATGGACTCAGCATTTGCTTCTGGTAAAGCTGCATTCCTTCACCAAGGTAACTGGAAAGATCCTAACTTAAAACAATTAAATGCTAACTTCGAAATGGGATTCATTCCTTATCAAACATTAGGTAAAGATAAAAACGCTGACGGATTATTCATCGGTGCTCCATCTTACTACGTAGTTAACAAAGACACTAAAGCTTTAGAATCTATCAATAAATTCTTCAACGATTTAGCTGATACTAAAGAAGGTCAAGACTACATCGTAAACAAAGCGAACATGATTTCTCCATTTGCTAACACTACTGAGAAACCATCTGCTCCATTATCTCGTTTCTTAGCAGAATGGGTTAGCGCTAAAAAACCTGTTTACTCATTTGACAACCCATACTTCATGCCTGACAACTTCTTAATGAACAAATTAGGACCAATTTACGGTCAATATGCTCAAGGTTCAATTGATAAAGCTAAATTCCAAGAATTAATTATCAACCAAATTAAAGAAGTACCAAGCTTGATTAAAAAATAATTAACAATATTGTAGTAAACAAACCCACAGCTGCCTTTTAGTGGCTGTGGGTTATGTGCTACAATAGGTATACATACAGGTGCTACCCCACCTGGAAATTCTCATAAAGGAGGAACTCTCTCATGTCTAAAAACAAGAAAGCCTTAAGCAGAGATGATCGTGCAAAACGCAATTTTTATAGATTAGTTTTACCAGCATTTATCATTTTTGCACTCGTTATTATTGTGCCTTTCTTCTTAGGGTTCTACTATTCATTAACCGACTGGAAGAGCGTTACACAAACCAACCTACAATTTGTAGGTCTAAAAAACTTTACAGAAAGTTTGGCTGACACTCGCTTCCAATATTCTTTAATGATTACTGTGATTTTTGCGTTATTCAACGTTGTCGTGGTAAACATTGTGTCATTTAGTCTTGCCTTACTTGTATCCAGCAAGATTAAATTAAAAGATATATTCCGCGCAGGATTCTTTATTCCAAACTTAATCGGGGGACTTGTTCTTGGTTATATTTGGCAATTCATCTATAACTCAGTATTCCCTGCTTTAGGACAATTAATCGGTAGCCAATTCTTAATCGATAACTTGTTCCTTGGAGATGTGAAATTAGCTGTGACTGCATTAATCATTACAAACACATGGCAATATGCTGGTTATATTATGATGATTTACTTTGCAGCTTTACAAAATGTACCTTCAAGTTTAGTAGAATCTGCTTCACTTGACGGTGCAAATGCATGGCAACGTCTACGTCACATTATCATTCCAATGGTAATGCCAGCGTTCACTGTATCGCTCTTCTTGACTATTACTAACTCATTCAAGATCTTCGATGTGAACTTCTCATTAACAGGTGGTGGTCCTTCACTACTATGGCATGACAAAGCCATTCAAAGTACTGAGTTTATTACAATGAACATTTATAATACTGCTTCAGGTGATAACTTAATGGCTTTAGGTCAAGCTCGTGCAGTTATCTTATTCTTTATCTTGGTAGTTATCAGCTTGATTCAAACTTCAATCACTAAACGGAAGGAGATTGACTTATAATGAAAAAACAAAAATTGGGAATCTTACTTCTAGAAATTTTAGGAGTCATCCTTTTCTTACTATTCTTGAGTCCAATCGTTCTTTTAGTGATTAACTCAGCTAAAAGCTCTGCTGACATTCTTTCAGATCCGTTAGCTTTACCTGCAAGTTTTGGTCAACTATGGACTAATATCGTTACAATTTGGAATAACCCTTCCATCAATTACCCATCATCATTTTTATCATCAACGATTATTACTGTGATTTCTCTTTTCACGATCACTCTATTTTCGGCTCTTGCTGCATGGGGACTTGTTCGTTTCCGTTCAAAAGCTTCGACAGTGATTTTCTTCATTTTCGTAGCTTCAATGGTTATTCCTTTCCAAGTCGTAATGTATCCACTTGTTACTTGGTTTAAAGTTTTAAGTGATGCGATTACTACCCCATTATTTGGATTTAGCTTATTACGTTCTTATCCAGGGATTATCTTAGCGTATACTGGTTTCGGTATGTCACTATCAGTATTCATGTTCCACGGATTCATTAAAGGGGTGCCTTTAGAAATCGAAGAAGCTGCGGAATTAGATGGATGTAACAAAATGCAAACATTCTTCTACGTAGTACTTCCAATCTTAAAACCCATCTACGTTACAATCTTAATCTTGAACGGTATCTGGATTTGGAACGACTTCCTATTACCACTTCTATTACTTGGTAAAGGAAATGCGATTCAAACATTACCAATCGCGGTATCAAACTTTGCCGGATCATTTACAAAACAATGGGATATGATTCTAACATCTACATTACTGATTATGTTACCAGTAATCATCTTATTCCTATTCGCTCAAAAACATATCATGAAAGGTATGGTTGACGGAGCAATTAAATCATAGTTCCTTAAATGCTCTGGGCGTGAAAATAACAGTTTTCATGCCCAGATTTTTTATTTCAATAATCACTCTACTAGGAAAGGAGGAATATAAGATGGCATCCACTATTAAGGATGTTGCAAAGCTTTCTGGAGTCTCCCCTTCTACTGTTACAAGAGTACTTCAAGACAAATCTAGTATAAGTGAAGCGACGAAGAAAAAAGTACGTGAGGCCATGACTTCACTGAATTATCATCCCAATGTTAATGCAAGAAGCTTAGCAAGTAATAAAACAAATGTCATCGGCGTTGTTCTTCCCAAAGACTCAGATATCTTTTATCAAAATTCATTTTTCCCTGCGGTAATTCGAGGAATTTCGCAAACAGCAGCGGACCATCAATATTCGATACAATTATGTACTGGAAAAGATACGAATCAACGTTTAGCCATTCTAAAAGATACGATTCTTGGAAAACGTGTAGATGGACTCATCTTCCTGTACGGAGAAATTGAGGACCCCCTTGTTGAATTTGCGATTGATCAAGAATTTCCGGCTGTTGTAATCGGAAAAACATTATCCCCTCTTATTTCATTTGTTGATAATAATAATGAAAAAGCAGGATTTGATGCAACAGAATATATTATTCAAAAAGGAGCAAAATCTATTGCATTCATCGGTGGTCGCGACCAATTATTTGTATCCCGAGACCGATTAAAAGGATATGAAAAAGCTCTAAAAAAATATGATATCCCAATAAATGATAGCCTTATTGCTCAAGTATCTGAATTTACGAGAGAACAAGGATACCATACTTTAAAAGAACTTCTTAAAGAAGGAAATATTGATGGTCTAGTAACAGCAGACTCTCTCTTTACAGAAGGAGCTGTTCGATATTTAAATGAAAAACAAATTCATTTGCCTATTATCACTTTTGACTCGGTACAACCTTCTGTTCGAATTGATGCTTATGTTGATATTCATACATTAGAGTTAGGACGTTCTTCGTTTAAATTATTACGAAATGTGATTAAATCCTACAATAATAAAAATATGATGTGTTACAGACAAATCATTGATCACTCTATAAAAGAAATGTAAAATAGTAAGGCACAAGTTCCAAATAATTGGGACTTGTGCCTTTTTCTAATCATTTGTATTTTGCAATATAACTTATACATTATAAGTGCGATTGATCTTTCTTTTTTATTCTATAATAAATATCCATCAAAAAAACTCCCAAGCACGAATGCATGGGAGTTCTTCCATTTGTTTAAGATTAACGACGTAAGCCTAAACGGTTGATTAATTCACGGTAACGTTGAACATCTTTGTTACGTAAGTATGCTAATAAGTTACGACGGTGACCAACTTTTTTCATTAATCCACGGTTTGAGTGGAAGTCTTTTTTATGAACACGGATGTGGTCATTTAAGTGGTTGATTTCGTAAGTTAATACAGCGATTTGTACTTCTGGTGAACCAGTGTCTCCTTCGTGTAATGCATACTCTTTGATGATTTCGTTTTTCTTTTCTTTAGAAATTGCCATTTCTAAACACCTCTTTCTTTTAATTTATGCCTTGTACTGAGTAAAACGTTGGTGATTCGCAAAACTCTGTAAAAGGTCTGTGCATTAAGCACTTATTCAATGTACCTTATTTTCAGTAAAATTGCAAGCTTCTTAATCTATTTTTTGAATATCAACACGGTTAAAATATGCATGATTTGGTTTTAATGGTTGTCCTGCCATCAATTCATCTACAGTCACCAATTCGTAACCTTCTGCTTGTAAATATTCAATAATTGTTGGTAATGCCTCTACTGATTCTTCATGAATATCATGCATCAATAAGATTCCGCCATTATGAGCATTTTCCTTAATATGCTCAATTGTCTTGGCTGCATCTCTATATTTCCAGTCTAGCGAGTCAATTGACCAGTTCACTATAGCAATGCCTGCTTGCTCCGCTACCATTTTATCAAAACCACCATATGGCGGACGCAAACTCATTGGTCTTAAACCACCTGAAGCTTTGGCAATGAGGTCTGAAGTGTTATGAACCTCTTTATACACTTCGTCTGCTGATTTCTTTGGTAATAAAGGATGACTATAACTATGGTTTCCAAGTTCGTGCCCTTCAGCCACAATTTGCTTAATAATAGACTCATTACCTTCTACATGACTTCCTACGATATAAAATGTTGCATGCGCGTTATATTTTTTTAGAATTTCTAGTACTCTTGGCGTTGTTTCAGGTCGGGGGCCGTCATCAAACGACAAAGCAATTCTCTTCTTACCTAGTTTTTCTTTAACAGTTGCAAGATATTTTGTATAGTTCTCTTTCTCTGTTTCCGGAATCATATTTTCATTCATATATGCAAAAAGCTCGGTAAAAGGAATTGTCCATTCTGCATCTGAATCGTTTGCATCTTTGTATTTTATGCGAATTCCATTTTGAATGATTGATGTATCTAGTTTCTTCCAATTATTATCTTTAAATTGAGAAGTAATTTTTTCTGTTAGATTATCAGATAATCCATCTACTTTAGATTCATCTAATGCTTTCTTTACAAAGAAGTTAGATACTGCTAAATCATTATTAAAGAGTTTTGAAATTTCAAATGGTTGTAAAGTATCTGCGAAAACAAGTTGATGTGTTAACTCCGAAAATTCTAGCTGTTCAAAACCACGATCCTTTTGTTGATATACAGATACATAGTAATGAATATCATTCACGTTTGAAACAACCTTTGTTTGATAAGCTTTCAAGAAAATCAAAGTTTTCTTAGAGGCTCCCGCGTATTTTTCTATTACCGTTTGTTTTAAAGTCGAAATCTGCTCAGCAATAGAAGCAACTTCATTTCCAGAACTATCTGTAGGGATTAATTCCTGAATTTCAATGTTGCCATTCGTTTCATCTTTAACCGTAAAATTTTCGTTATATTTTTTTGTGTCGTCTTGTTCAACTTGAATAATACGTTTTAATTCTTCTTCATTAAATTGATCTGCCATAATACGATGAATCGTTAATAATTCAAATACTAAAATAGCTAGAGTTAAAACTCCAATTACCCAAAAAATAGTTTTAGGAATTTTCTTTTTCGGTCTTTTCTTTTTAGAATCCTTCCCACCGAATCGTTGGTTCTCTTGATTCTCCTCTTGAACTGCCTCTTCCTTCAAATCAGTCTCTAGCATTTCTTCAGGATTTTTTGTATATTTATTTTCTTTTTTTGAATGTTTTTCTTTGCCATTATTGGCTCTTCGTTGAATGACCTTCTCCATTCTCCACGACCCCTTATTAAATACTATTTTTCTTTTTTCTGACAGTCCGGACAAACCCCATAAACTTCCATTCGATGTCCTCTAACTTTAAACCCTGTTAATTGTTCTGCTGCTTTTTCAACATCATCTAAAACTGGATAATATAAATCCACTACTTTCCCACAAACATCGCAAACAGCATGATAGTGCTGTCCTAAATCAAAATCGTATCGACTGGCACTATCTCCATACATTAATTCCTTAACAACACCCTCTTTAATAAACAGGTTTAAATTGTTATATACTGTCGCCACACTGACTTGAGGATATTCTCTTGTTAATTCAGTATAAATCTCTTCCGCAGTTGGATGAGTATCCACGCTAGCTAAAAATTCTAGCATTGCCACTCTTTGAGGGGTAATACGAACTCCTTTACTACGTAATTTCTTCACTACTTGATTAATTTCTTCTTTTCTCATATATTTCCCTAATTTCTAATACAGATTACGTCGATTTTGATACTTTATTCTCTCAAATTTCCAAGGAAAAATCAAGTTATTCATTTAATATTTTTGTAACATTGTAATGTTTTTGTAACAAAAAAGATTTGCCCCAATAATAGGGCAAATCTTTCTACTATTATTTTTTAAAAAGCTTATTGTACTGCATCCCTTCTCGAAGTGCGGAGGTATCTGTTCCTAATGCTTCTGCTATTGTATAAGCAAATTCGAAACTTGCAGCTGCACCACAACCCGTGATGATTTTTCCATCTTTCTCAACTAACGTTCCTGTATAAATTCCGTCATTAATTTCATCTTCAAAACCGGGATAACAAGTAAACTTTTTCTTTTTCAGCAATCCTGCCCTATGTAGAATAATTGGTGCCGCACAAATTGCTGCAATAATTTTCCCTTTTTTCGAATATTCTTTCAGTTTTTGAATTAGGAAATCATTCTCTCTTAAATGATGAGCTCCTGGAATTCCACCTGGAAGCACTAATGCATCAATTTGAGCCCAATAAAAGGTTTCTAATTCATCATCTGTCTTCACTGAAATTTTATGAGAACCCGTAATAACTTGTCCACCAATGCCAACTGTATGAACAATATGACCTGCTCTTCTCAAAATATCAACTGTAGCAAGGCCTTCAATCTCTTCAAATCCTTCCGCTAAGAATACAACGACATTTGCCATAGGACAGCCTCCTCTTATTTTTTGAACAAGCCCATTACTCCGCGAGTAATCACTCGGCCTACTTCACGTCCAACGCTAGACATAATATTTTTGGTAAAGCGATCCATCGCAGAATCACCTTTCTTAGTTGCTGCTTGTCGTGCTTGACGTTCTAGTTCTCTTTCTTGACGTTCACGTTCTTTTTCTTCTAATTTAGCCTGTTTTTCAGCCTCTTTTTGTGCAAGAGCTTCTTGTTTTTCAGCTTCTTTACGTTCTGCTTCTGCTTGTTTTTCAGCTTCTCTTTGAGCTAAAGCTTCTTCTTGTTCTTGTTGAAATTGTTGTTCTAATGCTAATAATTGCTCATGAGCAGACTCACGGTCAAACATTTCAGCATATTTATCATAGAATGGAGATTGATTTACTAGCTGTTGACGAACAAAAGCATCAACCGCATCTAATTTACTCTTTGGTGGGTAAATAGAAACCACTTCTGCAAAACTTGGAGATCCATCTTCCTGTAAAGTAGAAACTACCGCATCCCCTACTTTTAGATTCGTAATCACTGAAACTAAATCTTTTCCTTCTTCTTGACGGAAAGTTTCAGCTACTGATTTGACATTTTTTTGCTCAGCTGGGGTAAACGCACGTTAGCCATGTTGGATTCGATTTCCTAACTGACTGGCTACCGCATTAGGAATATCCGTTGGATTTTGTGTTACGAAGAAAATACTAATTCCTTTCGAACGAATTAAACGAACAATTAATTCAATTTTTGCTTGTACAGCTGGGTTGCTTTGATTGAATAATACATGTGCTTCGTCAAAGAAGAATACTAGTTTTGGTTTATCTAAATCTCCTACTTCAGGTAAGTTTTCATATAACTCTGATAAGAACCATAATAAGAAAGTTGCATATAATTTAGGTGTTTGGAACAACTTTTCAGAAGATAATACATTTATGGTTCCACGTCCACTTGCATCTGTTTTAAATAAATCTCCAATTTCAAAAGCTGGTTCTCCAAAGAACTGATTTCCACCTTGTTGTTCTAGAACTAATAAGCTGCGTAAAATAGTACCAATAGATTGTTGCGCAATATTTCCATATAAATTACGTAATTCAGAAGCATGAGCTCCAACATAATTTAACATTGCACGTAAATCTTTAATATCAATTAATAATAAACCTTGTTCATCAGCAACTTTAAACGCAATGTTTAAAATGCCTTCTTGCGTTTCATTTAATCCTAACAGCTGAGATAATAAAATAGGTCCCATTTCTGAAATGGTTGTACGAATATTAATTCCGTTTTCTCCAAAAATATCCCAAAACGCTACAGGATAAGAACTTGGTTCAAAATCTTCTACGTGTACTTTTTTTAATCGTTCAGCAATCTTTTCAGTTACTTCACCTTTTTCGGCAAGGCTAGCTAAATCTCCTTTAATATCAGAAAGTAATACAGGTACACCAGCTTCACTTAATTGTTCAGCAAGAACTTTTAGAGTAACAGTTTTCCCTGTACCTGTGGCTCCAGCAATTACTCCATGTCGATTTAATTTATTCGATAATAATTGAGCTGGCTTTGATCCATACCCAAAAGAAATTGTTTGAGTCATAATACACCTCCTTCAGATTTATTTCTACTCCTTAACAATAGTACAGAAAGCGCTAAAATTCCACTAAAATGTTAAGTTTTAATTAGATTAGTTGACTTGTTTTGAAGTTCAAAGTATATTACTCTTGTATGAACTATACTACCAAAGGAGAATTCTCTTATGAAATGGAAAATAATTGCGGATTCTGGTTGCGATTTACGCGAAATCGAGAATCTAGCACCAAATACTGAATATATTAATGTACCATTAACTGTCCAAGTGGGCGAGAAACATTATAAAGACGATGCAACATTAGATATTGATGCTATGATGATTGAAATGTATGAATCCAAGGAAAAAACTGCTTCTGCTTGTCCAAGTCCAGATGCTTTTTTAGAGGCCTATAGAGGTGCTGAAAATGTTATTGCCATTACAATTACTGGTGGTCTATCAGGAAGCCAAAATAGTGCTCAATTAGCCAAAAAAATGTTATTAGAAGAAGCCCCTGAAACAAATATTGAAGTCTTCGATAGCCTTTCAGCAAGTGGTGAAATGGTTCTATTTGTCCAAAAGGCAAATGAACTGATTGCTCAAGGACTTTCTTTTGAAGAAGTGGTTGCAGCATTAAAAGAATATTTAGCGAGCACTAAACTATTATTTGCTCTTGCTCGTGTCGATAACCTAGTAAAAAACGGTCGATTAAATAAATTAGTCGGCGCCGTTATCGGAATGCTCAATATCCGCTTAGTCGGTGACGCTTCACCAGAAGGAACACTAAACTTACTTCACAAAGCAAAAGGTCAAAAGAAAGCTGTTCAAGCAGTTTGGTCTGAAATGAAAAAAAATGGCTACAAGGGTGGTCGTGTGGTTATCAGCCACTGTAGTAACCCGGAAATCTGTGGCTTAATTCAAGCAGCCGTTCATAGCGAGTTCCCAGATGCGGATGTTTCTAGTATCCACACAAGCGGGGTCTGCAGCTATTATGCAGAACAAGGCGGAATCCTAATGGGATACGAGGCTTAATCAAAAACGCGAAAAGACTCTCTAATCAAGTGATTAGCGAGTCTCTTATTTTTATTAGAATAATGCTTTTAATTCTACATCAGGATGTTTATCTTTAAACCAATTTAGGGCGAATTGGTTTTCGAATAAGAAGACTGGTTGGTCAAATCGGTCGCGACATAATAAGTTACGGCTTGATGACATATTTGGATCCAGTTGTTCTTCATCAATCCAACGAGCAATCTTACTTCCGATTGGTGTCATGACTACTTCGGCATTGTATTCATTTAATAAGCGGTATTGGAACACTTCGAATTGTAGTTGACCAACGGCACCAAGGATATATTCTCCTGTATGGTATGTCTTGTACAATTGGATGGCCCCTTCTTGTACTAACTGCTCGATTCCTTTATGGAATGATTTTTGCTTCATCACGTTTTTGGCAGAAACTTTATTAAAGAGCTCTGGCGTGAATTGTGGGAGTGGTTCAAACTGAACTGGCGTTTTTCCTGAATAAATCGTATCTCCGATTTGGAAGTTCCCTGTATCGTAAAGTCCGATAATATCCCCTGCAACGGCTGCTTTAACTGTTTCACGGCTATCGGCCATGAATTGCGTTGTATGAGATAATTTCATTTTCTTTTGCGAACGGTTCACTGTAATGTCCATCCCTGGAGTGAATTCTCCTGAACAGATACGCACAAACGCAATACGGTCGCGGTGGGCTGGGTTCATGTTTGCTTGAATCTTGAAAATGAATCCTGTGAATTGTTCTTGTAACGGATCTACCAATTCCCCTGATTCTGTCTTCTTCGCAGATGGGCTTGGTGCGAAGTCAACAAATGCATCTAAGAATGTTTGAACCCCAAATCCTGTTAAGGCTGAACCGAAGAATACAGGCGTTAATTTACCAGCCGCAATCTTCTCTTCATCAAACGCATTCCCTGCTTCTAGTAAAAGTTGTGCGTCTTCGATTGCTTGGTTATATAGCGTTGATTGTTTGAACGCATAATCGCCGTCCACTTCCCCATCTTCGTTTAATGGTAGGAAGTCATTATCTTCGTTTTCTTCTGGATGCATCAATTCTACACGTTTATTGTAAATGTCATATAAGCCAAGGAATGTTTTCCCCATCCCCATTGGCCAGTTCATTGGATACGCGTCAATGCCTAATACTTCTTCTAATTCCGCGATTAATTCAAGTGGTTCACGTCCATCACGGTCTAATTTGTTGATGAATGTGAAAATTGGAATTCCACGCATACTACAAACTTCGAATAATTTCTTCGTTTGCGGCTCAATCCCTTTAGCGCTGTCGATAACCATCACGGCACTATCCACGGCCATTAATGTACGATACGTATCTTCTGAGAAGTCCTCGTGCCCTGGTGTGTCCACGATATTAATATGGTTGCCATCGTATTCCACTTGCATCACTGAACTTGTAACAGAAATCCCACGTTGTTTTTCGATTTCCATCCAGTCAGATTTAGCAAACTTCCCTGTCTTTTTCCCTTTTACGGTACCAGCTTGACGAATCGCACCCCCGTATAAGAGTAATTGTTCTGTAATCGTTGTTTTCCCAGCATCTGGGTGGGAAATAATCGCAAAAGTCTTGCGAGATTGTACTTCTTCTTTTAAATGTGACATGAGTCTCTCCTTCGTGTTTATTCTCAAGTATTATAGCTGATTTTCACAATTTTTAAAAGTTTAAAAACACCCTCTAGAAGGATTAGGCAAAGTGCGGTATACTTAAAGACAGCAAAAATCTTTCAGGAGGTTTCTCAATGTCGAAAGAATTACCGATTATTTATATTAGTTTAACCGGAAATACACATAACTTTGTAACGCGTCTAAAAGATCAACTCCGCTTCTTGGAGCCATCTTTAAACGTGACATTAACCAATGTCAAAGACCTTGTTAAAGGCCAAGAAGATTACTTCAAAGTAGGAAAACCCTTCGTTGCTTTTCTACCGACTTATTTAGAAGGTGGAAATGGCGTGAATAATGGAGACGTTGAAGTCTTAACGAATCCACTCGGTGATTTCTTAGCCTATGAACATAATTACGCACATTGCTTTGGCGTAATTGGTAGCGGAAATCGTAACTTCAACAAGCAATTCTGCCTCACTGCCCGTCAATATTCAGAACGCTTTGGATTCCCAGTGCTAGATGAATTTGAATTACGCGGAAGTAACCGAGACGTAGAGCGAATTGCTACAATGCTTCTTGAAAAAATCTAAACACAAAAATAGGCCCGTAGATCCATTTTACGAGCCTTTCTTTTTATTTAAAATAAATTTTGCATTTCTCACTAAAACCAACTAATGCTTCCATCGTGGCAGGTTCCATTGCGGTATGTCCTGCCGCTTGTGCAAAGATGAGTTCTGAGCCATCAACTGCTTGAGCGAGTTCAAACGCCGCGCTCGGGAGGCAATCCACATCATAACGCCCATGTACGATATGCATTGGAATCCCCTTGAAGGCATCAGCATGATTCAAGATGAAATTATCGTCTTCTACAAAGCAGTGATGATAGAAGAAGTGACATTCCATTCGCGCAATTGTAAGAGCCCCGCGAATACCTGCTTCATCCCAGACAATTGGATCATACGGAATCAACTTCACGAGACCATGTTCCCACTCTGCCCATGCACGCGCTGCCTCTAGACAAATCGATTCATCCTCTGACGTCAAACGCTTGTAGTACGCATTCACCAATTCTCCTTGTTCTTCAACAGGAATCGGTGCCTTAAACTTCTCGAAGTTCTCTGGATAAAAATGAGACGCCCCATCTTGATACAGCCAATCTACATCACTTTGTCGGCCAAGAAAAATCCCACGAAGCATCAATCCTACGACGCGTTCACGGTGTGCAATCGTGTAATGTAAGGCTAGCGTTGTTCCCCAGCTACCACCAAAGACAAGCCATTTATCAATCCCTAATGTGGTACGAATCTTCTCCATATCCGCTACTAAATCCTGCGTCGTATTCTCTTCTAACGATGCAAAAGGGGTACTCTTTCCACATCCACGTTGATCAAATTGGATAATACGATAAAATTCTGGATCAAAAAATTGACGATTCGCTGGAGAGGATGCCCCTCCTGGTCCGCCGTGTAAAACAACAACTGGATGTCCTAATGGGTTTCCTGACTCTTCCACGTAAATGGTATGCAAGGCCCCCACTGGAATCATATGTTCGTTATAGATTTCGATTTCTGGATATACCTCTGTTCTCATTACTTGGCTCCTTTAATGATTTCTTGAACTCTCTTTTGAAATTCAGGTAAGACTTCCTTTTCAAACCATGGATTTTTTGCCATCCATCTGCGGTTTAAAGGAGATGGATGTACTAAAGGAAACATCTTCGGTAAGTATTCTTTGTACGCTTTTACGGTTTCAGTTAAGTTTTTCTTCTTTGTATTTTTTAAATAATAGTCTTGTGCGTATTTTCCAACCAATATAATTAGTTCAATATCCGGCATTAAGGCTAAAGTTTTTTCATGCCATTTTTCGGCAAAACCTTTACGTGGTGGAAGATCTCCAGATTTACCTTTTCCTGGATAATAGTAATCCATCGGCACAACTGCAAATAAATCGGATTGATAAAAGAAATCACGAGTAACTCCCATCCACGTTCTTAAATTATCTCCACTTTTATCGTTCCAGAATAAGCGACTCTCTTGCGCTTTAATTCCAGGAGCTTGCCCAACAATCAAAATCTTTGCGCGTCGTGGCGCAGAAAATAATGGCTGTATTCCGGCTTTTGTATACTCGGTATTTTGAGGATCTGCCTCAATTTTTTTCATTAGTTTTTGTATTTTTTGCATCCATATTCCACCCTTCACACTTAGAATACTCCCATTCTTTATAGACTGCAAATGCTTCCCTGTAAAAAATCCCCTAAGTCTTTTACAACTTAGAGGATTTGACGCTTTATTTTAAGCGAACTGTTTTTATGATTCGAGGAAGAGATTTGTTAGAAAGTACTCTAGGTAAAGTATGAGACTTTTCTTTAGATTTTGTCTTATACACTACCGGTCTTGTTGGACGTTGAGTTCCAACAAACTCTTCTGGGCTCTGTTGAGTTCTTTGGTGTTTTGTAGATTGTAATGCCTGTTTAGTCGCTTGTTTTTTAGCTTGAGAACGTTGTTTTGGATTCGAAATACTATGACGTGGACGATAAACTCTTTGTGGAATATCTTCCAATCTAGAATCCGTATTATTTTGTCGTCGTTCATTTCTCTTAGGAGATCTCATATTCATATTAGAGTTCTCTTTTTGTGAGTTATTTCTTGCCTTATTTTGTTTTTTACCAATAAAAACAAATACCATTAGAATTAATACGATAAAAAACAAAGCTTGTCCTAATACATAATAAAATTCGCCATCTTTTAGATTTAAATTATTCAACAAGAAACTAATTTTCTTATTGTCATTCGTATTAGAATTTTTTTCACTACCGTACGTATTGGTCTTTGTGTTATTGTCATTATTCTTTTGATTCGTAGATTGCAGATTAGACTGATTTTCTTTTTCATTTACGGCTTCAGTCGTCATCTCCTCTACATCTCTTTTATCCGTTGCTCTATCATATTGGAATGGCTTAACGACTTTCCCATCCACTATATCAATAAATTCAAGGTGAATAGATAGATTATTTTTATTTAAGAGAAAGACATCTACTTTGTATTTTTTATTTTCTCTGAATACAAAAAATTGAAGTTTATAGTCTCCTTCTTTTAGATTGTTGAGTTGAACAGGTACTTTCACAGAATCATAATCAGGATTGTTAAACTTTAAAGGAACCGTAATTGTTTCATTAAAATTTTTGTTTGCCTGAACATTAACCGTGGTTTCATACGACCCCACCATTTTACTAGAATTATCTGAGGTCGTTTCTGCATATACTGTATTTACAGCAACACTATAGAAAGTTCCCATCATGAAGAAACTGACAATCAACACGGCAAGCCACTTCAATCTAAAGAAAGATTTGCTAGCTCGTTGTTTCATGATTATTTACCTGCTTCGTCCCAAACTTTACGTCCTGATGCTAATGAAGCAATGTTTTCGGCAATTTTTGCGTTATTTTGTCCATCCATTAATACAACTGTATTGTTTGGACCTTCAGCAAGAGCTTTTTTAGCATCGATTGCTAAGTATTCTAATGCAGCAGCATTTAAGTTAGATTCATTTAATGCGTTGTTGATGGCTGTTAATTGAGCAACAGTTGCTTGAGTGTCAATTGCGATTTTTTCAGCATGAGCACGAGCATCTGCTAATAATTTGTTGTTCTGAGTTCTTGTATCCATTTCAACTGTTTTTTGACGAGCGTCAGCAGCGATTAACGCAGCATCACGTTCACGGTCAGCAGTGATTTGTTTGTTCATCGCTTCAACGATGCTTTGTGGAGGAATAACTTCACCAATGTTAACACGGTCGATTGTAACCCCGTAAGAGTCTGTTTTACCGAATACACGTTGGTTTAAGTCAGTGTTGATTTTGTTTGTACCACCAAGAATTTCAGCCATCGTCATTGTACCGATGATGTCACGTAATTCGTTTTGGATATCTAAAAGTAATAATCCTTCTGGGTTTGTGTTTCCATATAAGTATTCTTCAAGATTATCTACGTGGTATTTAGCTGAAGCATCAATTGTTAAATTAACGTTATCTTTGGTGATGATTTCTTGTGGATCTAAATCTAATGAACGTTGACGCATATCTACAACGTAAGCAATGTTACGAATAATTGGTGTTACAAAGTGTAACCCTGGTCCTAATTCCCCAACATAACGTCCGAATGATTGAACAGCAGCTTTGTGTCCTTGTTGTACGATACGAATTGATTTGAACGCGATAATTAATAAAACTAATACTAAAGCGATAATAATAATTGTTAATGGCATGATAAATTTCCTTCTTTCTATAAAGTTACATATACTAATTTTTCTGGATTGAGCTCCTCAATCACTTTAACATAAACCAATCCATCTTCATAGTCAATGACTTCCAATGGTTGGCCTTCTTCAACGGACATAACATCCAAAATCTTATAAGGATAGTTTCGTCCTCGGTAATTAAATGTTCCAAATACTTGCTCGGAGAACGCCTTAAATTGTCCATGCAATAAATTCTTAATGGCATCCGGCCAGTTTTCAACTTTTTTTTGATGACCTTCGACTTCTTTCTCGATGACCGATCTAAAATAAGTTGAAACATCAGTCGAAATTATCTTCAAAAATGCTTCTTTTAAAGAAGGTTCAATCGTGAAGTTAATCCGCTCTGTCTTATTTTCGTTCGACCACGGTTGTTTTCTCATTCCCATTCTCCTTTCTTTTTTTCTCTGATGACCATATTATAACATGTCTCGAATATAATACAAGTGTAATATACTCGATTTAAAAATATTTTATAAATAATATAGAACTATAAAGAAGCTTTTTCCTTTTGGAGTAGATTATTCATTGAATAACAGCCTACCTTATCGAATCCTTACAGAGATTCATCGAGAAATAATTTAAGATTCAATCAAAAAAAGCACCTAATTACTTGTTAGATGCTTAACCATATTTTTTTCCGGCTTCAAGAGCTCTTTTCCTGAACTCCTCAAATGAAATCTCATCATTTTCAATCAAATCATGTAATTCATCTAATGCTTTCTTTAATTCTGGTCTAGAATCAAAGTATCTCTTATAGCATTCTGCTACTCGTTTTTCTCTTTCTATATATTCTTCACTAATCATAAACATATCCCTCGATTTTTATTTATCATTAAACTACTACAATCATATAATTACTAAAGATTATATTCAATAGAGTTATGAATATAAATAGCCAAGAAACCTGATTCAAACAATGTTTCTTGGCTTATGTCATCTATCCAACGGACCCTTCCATTAAAAAATAATATATTACATCACTTTACAACAGTTTATGAACGTTGTTGTTTCAACGTTTTTAGCATTGAAACGCTTATAAAAGTATACTTGAATAAATTTAAATCTGGGTCACTTTCTGGGTCAGTTTATAAAACATTTCCACCCCTACGGCCAAAGTAAAAAGGATAGTTTTTCCCCCCCCTTTATGCTGCATACTTACATTTTAAAAGAAGTATATATATTTAATAACAAAATAAGGTATAAGCCTCCTATATGAGTGCTTATACCTTATTATTTTATAATATTCAGCTGTATATTTACACTGATGCTCTTTTGATTTTTTATATTTTCTCCCATTTGGAAGTTTGGCGCGAGAAAATTTGTACAGTGACTGCGTGAAGGTCGCGAGAGCTGCAGGGTAGGTACCCTCCCCCCTATGTACGTATTAGTCATTTTATTTTTAATTTTATTTCATGATGATTTAATAGAAAACAAAACAATATTCTTTTTAATTTTTTTCAAGATGTATCTATGATACCTATACATAACCTCTAGTCAGTATTTTTAAACTGGTTTTATGTCTTGTTAGCTTTCCTCTCACTATAACGTAAAAGGCTCATTCTCCTGCCTAGGGGCGTTTTTAATCGTAAGGTAAAATAAATGTGTTATTGTTGTTTCAATTCGCCTATAAGCTGTTTTAAGGTAATATAACGCCCCCTATAACTTGAATATGATTCTAAGTTATAGGGGGCGTTACTATTTTTCTATGAGATCGTTATAAAAATATGAGGGGGTAGTCTTCAAAATATATTAGGTCTTGTTGTGATACAAAGAACTCTTCTTTATCGCAAGTTTCTATTTTTAGTCTAAGATATTCATCTAAGGAAACTTGCCCTATATCAATTACTGTTGAGGGTTTACCTCGTCTATAATCGTTTCTAGTTGTAGTTACTACATCCCCTAACGCTATACTTCTGAAATATTCATCACTTCTAAACCTGTCACTATGTTTTTTTGGCATTATTTTCCCCCCTCCAATCTAATAAAATGTAAATCCTACTGATGCCCTTTCTTGTATGCTAACTCTGTAATGTACATTCTTAATGCTTGTTCTAACAAAGAACTATATTTTTTCAGTGGCATTTTTAACATTTTTGCATGCTCTGTATTGCTTAGGTGGTTTATCACATAGTCTATATGAAGGCATCCATATTTCTTTTTTGATTGCTGCATTGTAGCGTACTTGAAATACTTTTCAAAAATAAGCTTTTTACTTAACTCATCCATATTATCAAGTATTTCATAAAAAATGGATAGGTCTTTTCTTTCCTTTGCACTAGATAGATTTTTTAATTGATTTATCCTAAACATACGATGAAAATACATACTATTGATTTTAATTCTTATATCGTCTTCAACATAATATGATGTACGATATTTGATAATTTTCATTATTTAAACCTTTCTTTTTCGTCTGATATTGATTAGAATATTAACTTTATTTCTGTTTTTTCGTTCATATCTGAATTTATCATATCTTACATTGTGTTAAATTCGAGTGGTTCTCTAAACTATTGATTTAATAACGTTTCATAAGTTTTAACATTTTGAATTTACATTTTCTCAATATGTTAAATTCACAATCATTTTAAGGTGTTTTTCAAAGTAATCACATTATTTTTTGTTTTTTAATGTACTCATCATGAATTCTTTTACTTCATAATCTAATGTTGTATTCCCAATATTTAACAGTAGTTGTGATGTGTAGTTACCTTTTTCATCTTTAAAGTGCTCTCTATTTTTTCTTACAAGGTCTCTTTCTACCTTGTCTAAAAGTTGTCCTCCTGTTACTCGTGCATCTAAATCCATTAAGATTGCTTTTTTTAAATCATCTTCAATTTTTTTAACTAACGCTCTTGCGCTCTTCATTTGTTCTTGTGTGCTTTTATTAATCTCACGGTCATACTCACGCATTTGTTCTTTTGTAATAATTGGTTCAGTTTTTAACTTTTGTACTTTTTTTTCTAACATTTTAATAGTTTGTTTGGTAACCCAAAGTTCTTTATTTACTTTTTCATATTCAGAAATATTAATTTCTTCTTCTGCTTTCTTTAGCTGAACTTGTAAAGTATTCATTTCTTTTTGTTTACTTTCTAACTGATCCATAACAGATTGAATATCATCTTGATTTTTTGTTAATAATGTTTCTAATTCTTTTTGTAATTCGTTTAATTTTTTTGTCATAATTTGTTCCTCTTTTCATGTTCTTAATTTAATTTTTTTAACTTGTGTAGTCTTCCCAGTATTGTAGATAGTGTTGGTAAATGTAAAAGTTAATCCCTGTATCTGTTTGCACTAACAAATTTCTAAAATATCCCCAGCTTATAGGGGCATATCCTATAACTTTGCTTTTTTCGCCTCTGTATAGTCCATAGATAAGACTTGTAACTTCATCTCCTTTATCTATGCTCCTACAGTAGTTGGTGCCATTAATAATATCATTAGGATTTTTTGGCATATTATCACCCCCCCTTCTATCTATTAATAATTAAAAAGTAGGCGAAGGATATTGAAAACGCTTTTTTACATTTTATACAATTATGAATTGTATTTTTTATCTGTTACTTTCTTCATTAGTAATTTTGTTGCCGTTGTGTTGACGTTGTTTTAAAGAACGTCGACAGCTCAAAACGTTGTTAAATCAAAGTTTTTGTATCTTTGTTGACGTTGTAGCACTTGTTGACGTTCTTTTATATTTCTTATGCGCGTATAATATATATATATTTGTTTTTATATATTCTTTCTTCACGTAAGAATATATATAGAACGTCAACAACGGCAACAAACTTCAATAATCATTGTTAAATCAATTTATTTTTTGTTGACGTTGTAGCCTTATAATGTCAACACAACGGCAACAAACGGCAACATTTATTCTTTAAAAATGATATTGGTAACATTTTTTGTATTAATTTCTGATACAGTCCAACTTGGGAATGTATCTATATCCTCGATTTTAAGCCTTCCTTTTTTTAATTTATAAACACCTTTGGTAGTTTTTGATAACCTTATAGCAACTTCATTACCAAAACCATACGGTAAATGTTGCTTTAGTCCTTCTTCTTCAAAATATCGTTTTATATCTCTTCTAATGAAGATTAAAGGCACTTTTTCTAGTAGATGGTATTCATTAGGAATATATGCATCTTCAATATAAGCCTGTATATAATCGTTGTGTTTGTTGTATTCTCTTAAAGCCTCTTCTACCGCCTTACTCTTTGAAAATTGCTCAAACTCTAAATTTAAGGCTCTAAACAGCACATATTCCAATACATTTTGGTCTGATACAAACTTTTCTTTAATGTCTGAGTTTTCCACAGTTCCGCTAAAATCGGCATTAAAAGGTATAATTAACATTCTTCTAATCCACCCTGTTTTATTTCTTGCTCGTGGTAAGCTATTACCACTAAATAGACAGAATGCTCTTGTATAGATTGAGAAGGCTTTTTGCCCTTTTTCCTCCACTGTAATACCGTCCCCTGTTGCTATACTCATTAAATTAGAAATATCATCAAGGTAAGCATCTCCTATATCATCACCAATGTTGCAAACTTTCCCAATTATTTGGGCTGTTTTAAACTTCTCTGAAAATTCATTAGGTTTTAAAGTAGAAACATTTTTCTTACCAATCAGATTGACTAATAACATTTGATAGGTTCCTTTTCCGTTGTTACCACTAGCACCAACTAGAAAGCCTATCTTCTTTCTTGTATAGTTTGGGTTTATTGCCTCGTTAATCATTTCCCACAATAAGGTAACAATTTCATCATCTTTACATGCTAAGCTGCTAAACCAACCATCAACATCGAAATAATGAGGCTTTTTAGCGTTTGGATTGTATGCTGTGGCAATTTTACTTGTAATAATATAATCAGCACTGAACGGTTCTAATTCTTTTGTTTTAAGATTGAAAATACCATTTTCAACAGGTATTAAATTTCTATCTTGTAATTGTTCTTTTAACGGCGCTAGCGTTTTGATAATCTCTACTACATTTTTGAATGTTCCAACCTGTGCACGATACTCTACTTTCAAAATCAGATTATTTATCTCAATATCGCTATAGGTATATAATCCTGTTTCAAAATTGTAGTAGTATAGTAAACTTCTATCTTTAGACGTCATATCCCCTAACAAAATTATAGGGATTGTTCTTACAATGATTTCTGCTATTTTGAAATATGGTACTTGTGGGTATTTAACTTTCCCTGTTTTTTCGTTTTCTTCTGCATTTTCTATTCTCCACGTTTCTCCCTGCTCTTCTAACACTTGGTAAACGTCTTTCATAGTTCTTAATTCTTTTTGTTTAAATAAGTCATAGAACTTTCTGGAAAACGTGTATGGTGTTCTAATTTCAGTTTTTTGAATTGCGTGGTTAAGTTGTTCCCTATTTCCTTCTATCCATTCGTTATTTCCCAGGGCAAGCAATTCGCTACATTCTAAGGCGGTATTATATTCAATTTCGCCTTCTCGTACAGCTTTAGCAAGTACTAAAATTACATGAATAGCGTTGCTATACTCGTATAAATTTGCCTCCTCATGTTCTAAATACTCTTTAAATATCTCAATCGCTTTTGAATGTGAAATAGCGCCCACTGTATTATCATTAAATGTATTTTTAAACGGTTTGTGTTGTATTGGTGGTTCAATATTATTTGGCACCTCATAATGATCGCCTCTATATACGGTTAAGCCTTCATTTTTATTCCATTCGGTCAAAACGGGTAACCCTTGGCACTGACTCCATGTTTCACTTGCTGTATCATAAGGCAGGTTAATTTTATGTGTGATTTCTTTTAAAATTTCAAGATATTCATATTTTAACAAGGGTCTTGACGGCTCTATAACAACTCTGAAGCGTGGTTTTTCATCCTTATATCTAATAGTTGGATATATAATAATATTTATATTAGGCAGTTTATCTACAATACGTTTTTTAAAGGTTTTACTTGAACAATCTATTGCATCGTAGTCAATAATGATTAAATCTCTTCTAATAAGACTCTCATTATTTCTTTTAACCTTTCCATTTTCGTCTGGTTCAATGTATCCGCTAATAAAATACTGTTGTTTCGGTTTCAGTTCTTCAAGCCGTTTTAAATATTCCTCATTTGTTTCTGTTGGCTTTTTATCAATGATTATCGGTTTATATACTGATAACCATTCAAAACTTGAAGTAGTATTTTGCAGCACTTCAATCTGATTATTTTTAAAGCCTCTTTCTAAATAAATAGGCAAATGTAAAGCTCCTTTCTTGCGACTTTTGTAACTTTTAACCATTGCCAATAATTTATTTTTAATATATAATTATATTGGTTATGGCGCTTTAGGTTATTAGTTACCTTTAGCGTTTTTTTGTTCCATTAATGTGATTTAAAATATCTTTCTTACATTGCTCATATCCTAAAATAAAAGCATTACATACTATAATGGTCATTAAATCGATCATTGCAGTATCATAATTATCAAAATCTTCAAAAGGTAATAACCCTGTAATTCTCTTTTCTGCTCGCATATAGTCAGAGTTTCTGGCATTATATTCTTCTTTTAATTCATCAACGATATTCTTCTTATCCTCGTATTCTAAACTATCCATAAAATACTCAATTAATTCATTTCTATTCTTCATTTTTATATCTCCTTTTATAATTGCCGTGGGGGTGTTATTAAAATTTCTTTTTTTCTAAGAACTCGTGAACGTCTTTCAAGTCAAACATAATCTGATTGCCTTTTAAGAAGCTTTTAAGCCCTTCTCTTTGCCATTGCTCTACAACTTTAGGAGCACATGTAAAATACTCACACAGCCCTTTTTTATTCAAATAACGGGTATTAGTTGTAGCTTTCATTTCTTTCTTGGCTTTTTCAATCGCCGTAAATGTTAGCGCTAGAATTTCATTGTATATTTCTTGCTGCACATCTTTAGGTAGATATACTGGTATTCCTGTTTCGTTCATCGCTTGCCTCCTTTACTCACTTTCTAAAAATAACAAATACTTGAAACTTTATTCAACTTTTTATTTAAAAAAATATTTGCTCAATTGTAATATTAGGAAAAATATCTACAAGTAATTTTTTAAATTTTAATTTTTCATCATCTTTAAACTGCATCGCTCCTCTTTCTCTTTTAATGTATGTTTTTTTAGACATACCCAATTTTACAGCCATTTCTTCCTGGCTTAAACCTAACATATATCTATATCCTTTGATTTTATTTGGATTAGCCATACTCTTTGCCTCCTTTCCACTTTATGAAACTATTTTAACCCCATTTTTGAAATAAGTCAACACTTTTATTCCACTTTATGAAACTTTTATTGCAAAAAAATATTATTTTGGTGTATACTGTTTTTGTGAGGTGATGTTATGCCATCTGAAAAATATGATAAAGCAGCAATCGGAAAAAGAATTAATTCAATTCGATTAGAAAAAGGAATGACTTTAGAAGAGTTTGGCAACCTGTTTGGAGCTGATAAAAGTAATGTTTTAAAGTGGGAAAAAGGTTCATCGATTCCAAGTCCTGAAAGACTAAAATTGATATCAAAAATTGGTAATATTACAATAGATGAATTATTAAGAGGTAGTAAAATTGAATACGCTGTTTCTCTATGCAATTCACTTATCAAAAAAGCAAAATCTGTATCATATTCTGATAAAATTCTAATTGAAAAATATAGCATTCAATTTATTGATTATATTCGTCATTCATTAAATTCAATGGAATTTTCAGATATTACATATAATGAAATTGACGAATTTGTTGTAACGAAATTTAATGAATTTCTAAATACCCCAACAAATACAACCAAACTTATAGACTCTGTAATTAGGGGTAATCAATCTGAAATTAATAAAATCTATAATTTTATTAGTTCCTCTCCTACTATTGAAAATAATTTATCAATTTCTTCCATTGAAGAGATTGATAAGAATATAGCTAAAAGAATTATTGAAATTCTCGATGATTCTAACTTAGAACTAAATAAACTCAAAAATGAGTTAAAACAGTAATCTTTTTATAAATAGCTACAATCACATATTTTAGTATGCTTTTTATTTTTGCCGTGGGGGTGGAAATAGAAAGGATATAATATGATAATTGAATATAAAACAAAAGACGGAGAAAAAAGATATAAGGTTAAAATTTACCTAGGTGTTGACTCTTTGACGGGAAAACAAAAAGAAACCACTAGAAGAGGCATAAAAACACGAAAAGAGGCTACACTAGTTGAGGCTAGATTAAAACTAGATTATGAGAATAATGCCTTTAAAAATAACAGCATAAAATATACTTTTAAACAGGTATATGAGTTGTTTTTAATCGAACATAGAAACGTTGTTAAGCCTGGTACTTATGCAACTAGTGTTAGATATGCTAAACTGCACATCTTACCTAAAATTGGAAATAAGAAAATAGATAGCTTTTCTGTAATAGACTGTCAAAGACTTGTTAACCAATGGGCAGAACACTTTAACAGTGCTAAATACCCTAAAGGTATTACTCAACAAGTGTTTGACTATGCTATAAAACTAAATTTAATAAGTGATAACCCTATGAAAAAGGTTAGACTTCCTAAAAAGAAGGCTCAAATGTTGGAAATAAACAAATTTTATACTACAGAAGAGTTAAAATTTTTCTTTGATTGTCTAGAAGACTATGGAAACTTAAAGTTTACTGCTTTTTTCCGTATACTTGCTTTTACTGGTATGCGAAAAGGTGAAGCCTTAGCCCTTGAATGGTCTGATATTGATTTTGATAACAAAATAATTCATATCACAAAAGGCGTTTCTTTAGATGAAAATGATACCCCTATTATCTCTACTCCTAAAACTAATAAATCTGTTAGATCCGTGAGTATTGATAATGAAACGGTATTAACTCTCAAAAAATGGAAACTTGAGCAAGCTCAAAAACTCATGAAAAAGGGCATCAACTCATTAAATAAACATCAGTTAGTATTTACTTATCGAAATAACAGGTTATACCGTCCATGTTATGTAAATGATTGGCTAGATATTATTATTAAAACGTACAATCTTAAAAAGATAACTATTCACGGTTTCCGTCATAGTCATTGCTCACTACTCTTTGAAATGGGTACCCCTATTCAAGTAGTTCAAGAAAGATTAGGACACACTAACATCAAAACTACTATGGATATTTATACTCATGTAACAGAAAAGCAAAGAGATGAAATAGCTGATAATTTTGCTAAATATGTCAATTTTTAAAACAAATCTGGGTCATTATCTGGGTCAGTTTTAAATTTTATAAAAAAATAAGCCCTAGAAACGTTATTAAAACAGCGTTTCTAGGGTATTACTATAAACTAACCTACGCTACCTTCCATCTCGTACGCAATTAAACGGTTTAGTTCAACAGCATATTCCATTGGAAGTTCTTTTGTAAATGGTTCAACGAATCCCATGACAATCATCTCTGTCGCTTCTGACTCGCTAATTCCACGGCTCATCAAGTAGAACAATTGCTCTTCAGAGATTTTTGAGACTTTGGCTTCGTGTTCAAGTGCCACTTTATCATTATGAATTTCGTTAAATGGAATCGTATCTGATTTCGACTTGTCATCCATAATAATCGTGTCACATTCAATATGTGAAATCGAATAGTCTGATTTTTTACTGAACGTTACTTGACCGCGATAGTTCACCGCTCCGCCATCTTTAGCAATCGATTTCGAAACGATTGAACTTGAAGTATGTGGCGCATTATGAATCATCTTCGCACCTGTATCTTGGTGTTGGCCTTCTCCAGCAAATGCGATGGATAACATCGTTCCTTTCGCGTATGGTCCTTCTAGGAAGACGGAAGGATATTTCATTGTTGTCTTCGCCCCAAGGTTTCCATCGATCCACTCAACCGTTCCGTGAGCAGCAGCTCTGGCACGTTTCGTTACCAAGTTATACACATTATCCGACCAATTTTGAAT
Source organism: Granulicatella sp. 572.rep1_STHE (assembly GCF_001073445.1). Taxonomy (NCBI): domain Bacteria; kingdom Bacillati; phylum Bacillota; class Bacilli; order Lactobacillales; family Carnobacteriaceae; genus Granulicatella; species Granulicatella sp. 572.rep1_STHE. The sequence continues at coordinate 71,150 of NZ_JVBO01000019.1, forward strand.
CGTTGTATAGCGGCAATATCCGCCTTCTTCAACGAAAATTTCAACGATCGCTGCATGTAAACTATTTGAAGAATATGTTGGTGCTGTACATCCTTCAACATAGTGTACGCTTGCTCCCTCGTCTACGATAATGAGCGTACGTTCGAATTGACCCATGTTTTGGTCGTTGATACGGAAGTACGTTTGAAGTGGCACATCACATTTCACACCTTTTGGTACATAGATAAACGTTCCGCCTGACCATACTGCTGAGTTTAAAGCAGCCAACTTATTATCCGTTGGTGGTACAAGTTTGGCGAAGTATTTTTCGAATAATTCTGGATATTCTTTCAAAGCAGAATCTGTATCTGTAAAAATAATTCCAAGTTTATCGAATTCTTCTTTCATATTATGGTAAACCACTTCAGACTCGAATTGTGCTGAAGCTCCTGCTAAATAAGCACGTTCTGCTTCAGGAATCCCGATTTTCTCGAAGGTATCTTTAATTTTTTCAGGAACATCATCCCATGAACGCGCTGGCTTATCGCTGGCACGTTTAAAATAAGTAATTGCATCAAAATCGATATCTGAAAGGTCCGCTCCCCAAGTTTGCATTGGCATGTTTTGGAACGTCTTTAATGATTTTAGTCGGAAATCAAGCATCCATTGTGGTTCGTTCTTCACCTTTGAAATCGTACGAACGACTTCTTCACTTAATCCCATTCCTGTTTCATAAACAGGTGTTACATCCTCATGAAAGCCATATTTATAATCGGCTAATTCAGGAACTCCACTCATTTTGTCACCACTTTCTTATGCTTTCTCATTTTCTACTGCACGTTCTAATGCTTTCCAGGCAAGAGTGGCACATTTGATACGCGCTGGGAATTTTTGAACACCGGCTAATAGTGCTGCATCCCCTAAAGGTTCTTCATCCACGGTTTCACCCTGCACTAGACTTGAGAAATCTTCTGCTAGAGCGACCGCTTCGTCAACTGTCTTTCCAATAATCGCATCACTCATCATGCTGGCACTAGCCATACTAATCGTACAGCCGTGTCCGTCAAAGTGAACATCGTCAATCACGCCATTATCATTTACGACAAGTTGCAACTGCAACACATCTCCACACGTCGGATTATTAAATTCAATCGTTGGAATGCTCGCATCATCCACCAATCCTTTATGGTGAGGATGAGAAGAATGATCCAAAATCACCTGACGATAAAGCTGATCTAATTTAGATAAGGCCATATTGGAAAAACTCCTTTACTTTTTCTAATGCTTCTAAAAACTTCTCAGCTTCTTGAAGCGTGTTATAAATATAAAGACTTGCACGACATGTTGCTGGTACATCCAGCCATCTCATTAAAGGTTGCGCGCAATGATGTCCTGCACGAACCGCAAAACCTTCCATATCAAGCGCCGTTGCGATGTCGTGTGGATGGAGGCCATCAATCGTAAAGCTAATGACTCCAGAATGTTGTGCTGGGTCACTTGGCCCGTAGACTGTCACACCTTCCATCTCTTGCATCTTTGGTAAGAGAAATGCGACAATTTCTTGTTCATGCTGATGGATATTGTCCATGCCGATTTCTTCTAAATAATCAATAGCAGCGGACAATCCAATCGCTCCTGCGATATTTGGCGTGCCTGCTTCGAATTTCCACGGCAATTCATTCCACGTACTCTCCTCATCGTACACGAAATCAATCATTTCGCCACCGAATTCTACAGGATTCATCTCTTGAAGAAGTGCTTCTTTTCCATATAAGATACCAATCCCTGTAGGTGCCAGCATTTTATGCCCGCTAAAGGCATAGAAGTCACAATCTAACGCTTGGACATCCACTCTTTGATGTGGCGCTGCTTGAGCACCATCCACAACGAGGATGCCTCCTACTGCATGAACCATTTCGGCTACACGTTTCACATCCGTTACTGTTCCTAGAACGTTTGAAGCGTGGTTAATCGATACGATTTTCGCCTTCTCGGTTAAAGATTTTCCTGCTGTTTCAAGGTCTAATTCACCCTCTTTGGTTAATGAAAAATAACGTAAGACGGCTCCTGTTTGTTTGGCTACTTGTTGCCAAGGCACCACATTCGAATGATGCTCAGCCGGGCTAATCCAAATTTCGTCCCCTTTTTGCAAGCGTCCTTGTGCGAATCCTTGTGCTATCCAGTTTAAGCTGGTTGTTGTTCCACGCGTAAAGAGCACTTCCTTTGTACTCCCAGCATGGATAAATTTCGTCACTTTAGCGCGAGCCGCTTCATATAAGTCTGTTGCTTCCTGTGCTAATGTATGCACCCCACGATGAATATTGGCATTGTGGATTGCATAGAATTTTTCCACGGCTTCTACGACTGGACGTGGCTTTTGTGTGGTGGCTGCATTGTCTAAATAGACAAGCACTTCATCGTTGACTTCACGCTTTAAAATCGGAAAGTCTTCTCGAATCGTTTTACTAATCATAGCTTGCAACCAACTTTTGTTCAATCATATCTACAAGTTCTTTTTGAAGAGTGCTTGAAGGAATTGAACGAATCACGGCTCCTAAGAATCCACGAATTACAAGGCGTTTTGCCTCTGCTTCAGAGATTCCACGGCTTGTTAAGTAGAATAATTGTTCATCATCTACTTGCCCCACGCTTGCTGCATGTCCAGCCGTTACTTCATTTTCATCAATTAATAGAATTGGGTTCGCATCTCCACGTCCGCCTTCTGAAAGCATGAGTACACGGCTTTCTTGTTGGGCATCTGCGAATTTCGCTCCTTTAATAATATGTCCAATTCCGTTAAAAGTTAAGGTTGATTTATCTAAAATAACACCATGTTGTAAGATATGCCCTACAGAATGTGGCGCATAGTTTGTCACACGAGTATCGATTCCTTGTACTTGGCGTCCTGTAGAAATACCGATAACGTTCACTTGTGAATGAGAACCATCTCCACGTAATTCAGAGTCGAAGTCTGCAATCACATTTCCATCATTCATAATGCCAAGCGCCCAGTTAATCGTTGCATCTTTTTCAAGGTATCCGCGGCGGTTCACATACGCATCTGTTGATTGACCTAAAGTATCCACAGCCGCAAATTGAACTTTCGCCCCTTGTTTGGCGATCACTTCTACAACAATGTTTGCTGTATTCTTTTTGTCTCCAACACTCTCAAAACGTTCCACATAAGAGACCGAGCTATTTTCATCCGCCACAATTAACACGTGTTTCACGAACGCTTCGTCCACTAAGTTGTTTTGAACGAAATGAGACTCAATAATCTCTTCCACGGCTACATTTTTAGGAATATAAATAAATACTCCTGAGTTGACCATCGCAGCGTGATAAGCCGTTAAGCTATCTTCATCGACTGGTACAGCTTTTGTCATATAGTACGGTTTTACAAGCTCTGGATATTGTTCCAAAGCGTCAAATAAATCCATCACCAGAACATCATTCATGGCTGTTTCAGCATTCATTTCTTCCCAGTAAGATACCGCACCTAATTGTACAATTTTGGCACTTCCAGCTGCTGTTGGAATCACTTTTGGGAGCTCCTCAATCATTGAAGTGCCTTCTCCAATTGAAGACTGAAATAAGTTCCAACGGTGGAATTTCACACGTTCAATAAATGGTAAGTCTAGCGTTTTAGCAAGTTCTAACCCTTTTAAACGTGTTTGTAGAAACCACTCTGGTTCATTCTTTGTAAGAGAGAATGCGGTGATTTCTTCTGGTGTTATGGTTAATTTTGTCTCTGCCACAATCTCACTCCTACTCTTGATGTTCAATCTTGATTCCTAATTCTTCACTGATTCCTTTGTATCCTTCAGCTTCTAGGCGACGAGCAAGAGACGCATCTCCTGTCATCACAACACGGCCATCCATCATAATATGTACTACATCAGGTTCAATGTAATTTAAAAGACGTTGGTAGTGCGTAATAATTAATGATCCAAAATTGTCACCACGCATCGCATTCACTCCACGTGACACAACTTTTAGGGCATCAATATCTAAGCCTGAGTCGATTTCATCTAAAATCGCAAAAGTTGGTTCAATCATTAGTAATTGAAGAATTTCATTACGTTTTTTCTCACCGCCTGAGAACCCCTCATTTAAGTAACGTTCTGCCATTTCCTCTGGCATATCTAATAGGGCCATTTTTTCATCAAGTTTCTTGATGAATTCACGAACTCCCATTTTGTCGCCTTCCTCACGACGTGCGTTGATTGCTGAACGCATGAATTCTGCATTTGTCACCCCAACGATTTCACTTGGATATTGCATCGCTAAGAATAGACCAGCACGAGCGCGTTCGTCTACTTCCATTTCTAAGACGTTTTCACCGTCTAATAGGATTTCCCCTTGCGTTACCTCATAACTTGGATGACCCATAATAGCTGCAGAAAGTGTTGATTTCCCAGTTCCATTCGGACCCATCACCGCATGAATTTCTCCAGTGTTAATCGTTAAATTAACGCCCTTTAAAATTTCTTTATCTTCAATCGATACATGTAGATTTTTAATCTCTAAAGTTGCCACGATTCATTCTCCTTTATAATCATTCTATTCTGTCTTATTTTATCCTAATTGAGAACGATTCGCAAATAGACGCTCTCTTTAAAAATGATACAAATACTTTTCAATTCAATGAAAATGAGTTATGATGGTACTAATTTTTGAAAGAAAGGCTGATGCACATGCAAACTTATCCACTTATTGGTATTGCAGGAAATCATCGCCAAGATAACACGGAAGAAGATCGCTACATTTTATCGTATGCGCCAAATGGTTTTGTCCGTGGTCTTGAAAAGGCAAATGCGATTCCTGTCATTATTCCCATCAGTACCCCAGAATTTGCAAAAGAATTCATTTCACGACTTGATGGACTTTTATTAGCGGGTGGACAAGACGTTTCTCCATTATTATATGGCGAAGAACCACATCTTAATTTGGCACGTACTTATCCTGCTCGTGATGCGTTTGAAATTGAGCTCATTAAAGAAGCTTATATACAACACAAACCAATTTTTGCAGTGTGTCGCGGCTTACAAATTCTGAACGTCGCACTTGGAGGAACACTCTACCAAGATATTGAATCACAATATGATAATATTTCTGTGAAACATAGACAAAAAACAATGCCGAGCCAACCAACTCATACGATCCAAATCGCAAGTGGTAGCGAACTTTCTCGCGTTCTTGGAACAACGACTCCTGTGAACTCTTATCATCACCAAGCGGTTAAACAATTAGCCTCAGATTTTGTTCCAGTTGCTTGGAGTACGGATGGGCTTATTGAAGCCTTTGAATCTAAATCGGAGGACCAAAGTGTGGTTGCTGTTCAATGGCATCCTGAACTATTAATTGAAGATAGTAATGTGATGCAAGGGTTATTTGATAATTTTGTGGAACGCGTTAATCGCTCAAAGCAAAATGAAAAATAAAAAACTACGAATTCTCACTCGTTGAGAACTCGTAGTTTTCTTTTTTTATCTTTATTTCACTTCACATTGTTCACATGGAAGGTCTTCATCTAATAAAGCATTGAATGCTGCTTCGTCTACTCCTGTTAGGCGTAGAATCCAGTTTTTCTCTTCTGCTAATTCATTTAAGAATTCTGGATTTTCTTCTAAATCGTCATGGAAAACAACGACTGTTCCGCTAAGTGGCGATAACAGTTCAGTCACTGCTTTAGCCGCTTCTACGCTAATAATGGAATCTTCTGTCGTTACTTCTTTATTTTTAAGCAATTCAACAAAGCTCACATCGCCAAGATCATCTTGCCCTTTAGGAGAAAGACCGATTATATATTCTTCTCCTTCTTTTTTAATCCAAAGTCCATTTTCACTATACTTTTTCATCTTATCTCTTCCATTTCTCTTCATACACTTCTTCTTTAAATCCAAATGTTGCTTCGCCATTATCCAATACAAGCGGACGTTTAATTAACATCCCATTACTTGAAAGGAGACTTGCTGCTTCTTCATCACTCATCGAAGGTAATTTATCTTTTAAGCCAAGAGAGCGGTAAAGCTCTCCACTCGTATTCGCCATTTTCTTCCACTCTAAGTTCTGAGTTTCTTTAATTTTCAAAAGTTCTTTGGCAGTTGGCGGATTCTCACGAATATCCTTTTGCTCGAACTTTACTCCATTTAATTCAAACCATTTTAAAGCTTTCTTACAAGTTGTACATGTTGGGTGAACATAAACAATCATTTTCCATCCTCCTGACGTAAACGTAACATGGTCGCATCTTGGTGTTTTGCTCCGAATGCATCTTCTTCATCATCAAATATGGTGCTCTTGAAGTGGTAACGCATCGACATAATAAGCCCTATCCCCATCATATTTCCAAGCAAGCTTGAACCCCCTTGAGAAATAAATGGTAATGGAATCCCTGTAAGTGGTAATAGCCCAATCGTCATTCCAATATTTTCAACAACGTGGAATAGAATCATCATAATAACGCCTGTTGCGATATAAGTATAAAATTCATTTTTCGTATCAAAACAAACGCGAATCATTTGATAAATCAAAATAAAGTAAATCGCGATTAAGAATGTTCCTCCTAAGAATCCGAAGTTCTCTCCGATTGTCGCAAAAATCAGGTCAGATTCTCGAACGGGAACATAAACATCAGAGACTCCAAATCCTTTACCAAACATTCGACCAGAACCAATTGCTTTCAAACTTTGGAACAATTGAAAACCATTTCCACCTTGATCACGATATGGATCCAACCACGAATCGATACGAGCAAATTGATAATTTTTAAATCCGATATTTAATAGTAGTTGACGGTTATAAACAACTAAATAGATTAAAAGGGCTCCAATTAAAATCACTGTAATGATAATTGGAAGGAGAATCTTCCAACTAATCCCTGACATAATCATAACTCCACCCAAAATCATTAAGAAAACTAAGGTTGTTCCTAAGTCATTTTGCAAGATGACTAGGATCAATGCTGGAGCTGCCCATAACACTAATTTAACGAATAATTGCCAGTCGGTTCTTCTCGTTTTATATTTTGTCTTCATATTATGAGAAGTGGCAACTTTTGCTAAGATTAAAATATAAAAAATCTTCACGACCTCTGAAGGCTGGAATGAGAAAGTACCGAATCTGAACCAACTCTTCGCCCCCGTATCTGCAAATGTGGCTCTATCATAAAGGAAGAGAACGGCTAATAGCATGAGTAAGCCTAAAATATAACCCCAAGTGGTCAGTTTCCATAGTTGCTCCGAATCAAATTGCATAATGACAATAATTGCAATGACTCCAACTACATACCACACAACCTGCATAAGTACCATTCTTAACGAACCATTTCCACTAATTAAATATGTCGTAGAAAATAGTGTAGCAATACTAATAAACGCCAATAACAATACTGGAAGAATGACACCATAATCGATTCGTGAATCTTTATCATTGTACATTAAGTTCTTTTTTTTCATCAGTTACTCCTTCAGTTTCTTTTTTAGGGTGTCTAAATCGATAAATAATGACATTCAGAACTCCGCCTAAAATCATTACATTAGCTATAAAATACAGCCAAATCATAAATACAATCAATGTCCCAAATGCACCATTCGCTGTTAAATTGCGCCCGGCGTAGTGGATATAGATCGAAAATAGTTGCGAAATTAATACAAATCCAATGGTTGCAAAGAATCCTCCAGGTAAAGCATAAAGGAACGACCATTTCACATTTGGAATTGCAAAATACATAAAGCTCAGTAATAAAAATACCGTTATGAAAAGCATTCCCCATTTAATAAATGAAAAATCTAAAATAATGGTTGATAAATTTAACGAGAAAAACTCTCCTATAAGACGTAAAAATTGCTCTCCAAAGATAAACAATACAGAAACTGCAAAAATCATTAAAATTGCAGCCATCGCAATTACAATCGCAAAAAATCTTTCAAAAATAAAATTCCTTCGAACAGGAGCACCATATAAAACATTCAATGCTCTTTGCAAACTACTAAACATTTGAGAAGCTGGCCAAAATAAAATTAAAAGACCCACTGAAAGGGCTCCTCCATTAAAATTGCCAAGGTAATTCCTTAAAATCGGAATCAACACTTCATTAATATCCGCAGGAAAAATAGTTCTCATCGTTTTAAAAATAACATCAACAGGGATTGGTAAAAGTGGGATGATATTGGCAATCAACATAATAATCGGAATAATGGATAGCAAAATATAATATGTTAATGCTGCAGATTCTACACCAATATTCACGTGCATTAAATTCTCTTGAATAATACTCCAAAGCCTGTTTCCAAACTTTTTCAATCTCTGCACAACCGTCCTCCCCTTTTCTTGTAGTGAATTCCACACTTCTTTTATTGTATCTCAATTATTGTATCATAAATACAGCTTTTTTTCTTCTAGGAAGAAACGGTCTAACCAGCTTTGAAAAGGTTCCATGTGGAGTTCTTCTATCACTTTTTAAAAAAATCTTTTTTAAAGTGAAAATGCCCAAAATTCACTTATAAGTGAATTTTGAGCATCGAGGAAAAGTGTATCAAAAAAGAGGATGCAAGCATCCTCTTTCTAAAGTGTATTATTTACCTTCCGCTAATACGCGTTCTTGTTCAACAGCAGCTTGTCCTAAGATATTTAAGTAGTTCCATGGACGGTCGAATACTGGTTGGAAGAAGAAGTCTACGTAAGCTAAGTCTTCGATTGTCATTTTGTTTTGGATTGCTAATGACAATGTGTTTGCAGAAGCTGTACAGTCGTATTTAGACATTACTTGTCCACCTACGATACGGTTTGTACCTACTTCGTAAACTAATTTCATGTAGATTTTTTCGTATGTTGGCATGAATTCTGGACGGTGGTTATCTACCACGTATACAGAACGTACATCTAATCCAAAGTGAGGTGCGCTACCTACGTTAACCCCAGTTGAACCAATGTTCCATCCGAATAAGTGTAATCCAGATGTTGATTGAGTTCCACGGTATTTCACTTTGTGACCGTTGATGTTTTTACCTACTAATGAACCCATACGTACAGCGTTAGTTGCTAATGGAATGTAAGCATGTCCACCGTTTGGATTGTAGTTAACAGCACAGCTATCTCCTGCAGCATATACATCTTTAACAGATGTTTCCATGTAGTCGTTAACGATGATAGCACCGTTAGGCATAGTTTCTAATTGGTCTTTTACTAAGTCGTTGTTTGGACGGAAACCAACACATAAGATAACCATGTCAGCTTCGTATTCGCCACCTGAAGTGACAACTTTGTTAACAACGCCGTTTTCGCCTTCGAATGATTTAACCATTTCGTTTAAGCGAACGTTAACACCGCGTTCGCGTAAGTCTTCTTCTAAGATATCCGTGAATTCTGGGTCTAAGTATTTGTTTAAGATACGGTCTAACCCGTCTACTAATGTTACTTCTTTACCTTCTAAAGCAAATGCTTCTACTAATTCGATACCGATGTATCCACCACCGACAACAACAACTTTCTTCTTGTCAGTTTTCTTAGCAAAGATTTCTTTTGCTTGGTTGTAGTTTTTACATAATTGAACGTTTTCTAATTCACGTCCTGGAATTGGAGGAAGAATTGGCCATGATCCAGTTGTAAGTACTAATTTATCAAATGAATCAGTCTTTTCTTCGCCTGTTTTTAAGTCTTTTACTGTTAATGTTTTACCAACAGTGTCGATGCTTGTTACATCGTGTTCCATACGAACTGTAGCTCCTAATGAAGCTAATTCTTCTGGACTAGAATAGAATAGTCCTTGAGGGTCCTTAACAACTCCTCCTACGTATAAAGCAATCCCACAAGATAAGAATGAAACATTATCATTTCTTTCGTATACAACGACTTCTGTTCCTGGATTGTCATTTAAAATTGTTTTGACTGCAGCAGTACCCGCGTGAGTACATCCAACTACTACAACTTTCATCAAATTTCCTCCTATAAACACTTTTGTTTATTATTGTTCTAGATAAGAATAATTATTATCTATACTCTTATATCCTACACATTCGGTACATAAAAAGCAAACGATATCATTCGCTTTAAACAGTAATTTTTCTTTATTTTTCAATATTTTTTAAGTGTTCATAGAAGATGGTCATTTTTCTTAATTTTAATTCTAAATGAGAACAGTTATCGATATTTCATCATAAATAACTCTACTCCGCATTACTACGGAATAGAGCTTTGTATTTATTATTCGTCCGAATTTAGCTCTTCAAAGCGTTGTTTCATCGTCGGATTGTTCTTCACGAGCTTCTTCACGGTTAGGTCTTCCGCTTTATTATTGGCTAAACGCAAATTATTTTCAGAAGAAAGCAAGGCGGCTTTTGTTTTTTCTAGACTCTTAATCGTCTTGTCGATTTCATCAATGGCCGTTTGGAATTTCTTACTTGCGAGTTCATAATTACGCGCAAACCCTTTTTTAAACGTCTCTAGGTCTTCTTCAAAATGGGTAATATCAATATGTTGGTCACGCATCAAAGCTAATTCTTGTTTATATTGCAATGAATTTAGCGCCGCATTACGAAGCAAGGTGATAATTGGAATAAAGAACTGCGGACGCACCACATACATTTTCGGATATTGATAGGATACATCTACAATACCCGTGTTATAGATTTCATTATCCGCTTCAAGAAGACTCACCAAAATCGCATATTCACATTGCTTTTCATGACGGTCCTTATCCAACTCTTTAAAGAAGTGTTCGTTTTTCTTCTTCGTTGCTGTCTCGTCATTTTCGTTCTTCATTTCAAACATGATCGATAAAATTTCAATTCCATTTTCATCATATTCGCGGTAGATGTAATCCCCCTTACTTCCCGTTTTGGCATCGTTGTCCTTGCCAAATTCCGCGCGCGGGAACGCCGTCATACGAAGACGATTAAACTCTATTTCGCAATGTTGTTCGAGGCTCTCTCCCACCATCTTTGTTGATTGTTTGGCCTTAAAATCTTTATAGAACGCAATGGCTTCGTCTTTTGCCTTCAACTCTAATTCGAATTGGTCTTTCTTCGAACGTAATTCCAATTCGTATTTTTCTTTTAAGGCCGTTTGTTGCACTTCTTGTTCTTTTTGTTGCAACTCTTTTTCTTGTTTCAATTCAAGAATCGTACGTTCTTTTGCGTGTAAATCTTCTTGGAATTTTTGAGACAATTCTACTTCTTTAAATTGGAGTTGTTGCTTTAATTGGTCCAATTCTGCTTGAAGTGCATTGAATTCTTTCTCTTTTTGATGGAGTGCTTCTTGCACATTCTTTTCTTCTTTAACGTCTGCATTTTTCAATGCTAATTCGAGTGAAAGAATCTTCTGTTCAAAGTTGGCACGTTCCTCATCATAAAGACGCTTTTCTTGCTCTTTTGCGAGTGCCTTTTCCGTCTCAAATTGTTTCTTCGCAAATTCCAACTGCTTATGAACATCTTCTGCAAATTCCTTATTGCGCACTTGGCTCACAATATCTGCATACGAATTCTCATCAATCGTAAATACCGTTTGGCAATGTGGACATTTAATTTCGTTCATCGAACCCCTCCTTTTTATTTCTATTTCATTCTATCACAATATCGAATTTGAGCACAGACCCAAAATAGTTCATTACCATATATGGTAATAAACTATTTTTTGCATGCAAAAACTCTCCGCGAATCACTTTCACGGAGAGTCTCACTTTACATTTATTATCCAATAAATGCTTTAATTTGTTCCACACTTTGTGATGAATCACAAACTACACGCACTTCGCAATTACGAGCGACTAATAAACCAGGTACTGTTGGCATATTGTATTTAGAACGGAATGCTGCTAAAGCTTCATTTGTTCTGTCTTCTGAGTTAATAAAGTACATTTCTTTTCCTAAAGCTTCACGCGCTTCGTTCATCTTTGGAGCAAAACGACGGCAATATGGGCAAGTTGGGCGTCCTACAAAAAGAACGACTTCCTTTCCTTCACCGATTAACGCTTCTACTTTCTCAGCAGTTGTTTCCACAAATTGGCTTACATCTTTTGCAAATTGTTCCATTAAAAATCCCTCCATTCATTTTTCTCCATTATGACAATGAAAAAAGAGTAGTGCAACAAATGTGCCTACTCTTTCTTATCTTTTGGATTGATTTCTTTATATTTTTTACGAATGTATAATAGACGACAAATAAACGCCCCTAACATCCCGATGGCAATCCCACCAATCATATTATCGATTAGAATTCCAATGCCAAATCCGATAGCAATCCCAATCAACATGATGAGATTCAACACGGACATTTCTCTAATTCTATCTTTTGGATCTTGCTCTTTCATACGCTTCCTCCATTATTGAATTTCAATATGACACATCTTCATTGCTGCTAAAGCATTCTCATGACTTTCTGGTGTAACTCCAGCACAAGCGCTAGAAATAACGTTAACAGGTGTATTTTGAAAATGCGCTTTAGCAAGCATTGCATTACTAATTACACAAATATCTGTACAAATCCCAATAAGTGTGATGCTTTCTACCTCAGGAACTTCCTTTTCAATGATTCCCATTAATTTTTCAGAACCAAATGTAGATTTTTCAATTCCTGTTGCGCCTTTTAATAATAATGCTTTTTCAATTTTTGGATGAATTTTCCATCCTTCGCTTCCTTTAATACAGTGAACGACCGGTAAATGACGGCCTTCCTCAGTATCTAGATAGTCTTCTCCATGAGTATCCTGAGTATAAAATACTTTCCCATCAAATGAGTTAATGGTTTCAACCGCGGTATCAATCATCGAAACGGCTTCTTTTGAACCCAATACTCCATCTACAAAATCATTTTGCATATCTACAACAATTAAAACTTTCATACATTTTCCTCCTAATGAAAAAATAGTTTTCGGAATGAGAAATAATAAAAACCAAGAATCATATATCCCACACTAATCAGTATAATCGTCGCATCCGAATAGAGTTTGAAAAATTGGAAAGAAATAGTCCCACCAATTCCAAAAAACAGCATACTTGTAAAATAGAAAAGTACCTTCCAACGTTCCTTCTTCTGACCACGAATTAAACGACCTATCACAACCCCGATATCCGTTAAATATCCAGTGAAATGTGAGGTTCGCACAATCATTCCATGATAATAAATAAACATTCCATTTTGTGTTCCCACGACAAATGAGAAATAATAGAGCCAGCGTTCATCTCTAAGCCCTATCAAAAATAATCCTAACATAATGATGCCGAATGTTAACAGTAAAAGGCCGTATCTTTTTGTAGGTTCAAATTTTTTCTTAGAAAATAAAACCCCCGACAGTACACCGCCTCCGCCAAAGCAAAGTATCATTCCTAGAAGGCGGATTACCACGCTCCATTCCCCCTCATTTAACGCTAAAACAAATTGCGTAATATTCCCGGTAAAATGGGTAGCTGGTATTAAAAACAGTAACAAGGTCAATACATTAACCATTCCCGATAACATACTTAATAAAGCAATCCAAATATCAAAATAAAATCTCTCTTGTTTATCCATGTATCCTACTTTCTATACATCCAAACTACCCCAATCACTAACCAGAAAACAATATTCACTAGAAAAGTAATTAAAAAATAGTTTTTCCTCTTTTTATGATTAAAAATGAATAACCCAAGTAGGCCCCCAAAACCTCCACCGAAAATTCCAAGCAACAATAAAGTTCTCTCTGGAATTCTCCATTTTTTTAAAATTGCACAACATTTATCAATTCCCATCAAAATGAATAATAAACTATTGATTCCAACAAAATAAATAAAAAGGACTGTCTGCAATGATTCTTTAGGAAACTCCACTGATTAGAGATACCTTTCTTCTAAGGTGCTCACTTCAAAAATGAACGCACCTTCCTCAGTAATCAAACAAGGAATCCCCACCATCCCTTGCTCTTTCCTTGGGATAAACACTTCTTCAAGGTCTCGTAATCTGAGAAATTCTTTTAAGTTTTTCATACTAGAGGTGATATCCACTTCTCTAGCAGAAATTCCAAGTTTTGCCATCGCTTCTTTGAAGGGAGCTGTATCTGGGCATAAGCTACTATAATATAAAGTTTTTTCGTTCATGAAATCTCTCCTTTATTGATGTGTTAATCGTTGCTGTAAGGCTTGGCGCGCTAATTGATCTGCGCCACGATTATCACTTTCTGGTATCCATTTAATAAATACTTGAAGAAACTGTTTTAACTGACGTTGTATTTCCTGAAGGACAATTCTATTATCCTCTCTTTTAGTATAATTTTTTAAAATTGCGTCTGCAGCTACTTTAGAATCCGTATGTATAAAAATTAACTCTTCTTGGTGCTGCTGGGCATCTAATAATTCCAATGCTTTAGAAATCGCAGTAAACTCGGCAAGGTGATTATCCATTTTCTTTTCGATAGGAAATTTAAAAGGAAATTGCTCCCCATCTTTTACCAGTAGAATTCCTAACCCCACTTCACCGGGATTTCCATTGACGGCTGCATCCGTATATACTTTAATCATGATTTACAAGTGTCTCCACATGGGTCGCTTGAACTCCATGTGTTCCTTTTGAAATTTCAAAAGTCACTTTTTGGCCTTCTTTTAACGATTTGAAACCTTCTGCCACAATTCCTGTGAAATGAACAAAGATATCTTCATCCGTCTTTGTATTGCGAATAAAACCATATCCTTTTTCGTTATTGAACCATTTTACAATTCCGACTTCCATATGGATTCCTCCTTTAATGATATATCTCTATTATACTGGATACGATAATTTTTAACAGTTATGAAGTGTTTGGTGAGCTTTTATAAAAATCTTATCTCCTTCATACAAGCTTAATAGTAAATCATCCCTTTGTAATTGTGTCTCTACCCATTCCCCAGCATCTTTAAAATGTTCTTCAGCAAAAGGAGCTACACGTAAAAAATCCGAATGAAGTTTTTGAAGTAACAATTCCTTCATATCTTCGCTTAACTGGGCTTGTTTAGAAATTAGAGACTCAATTTCAATGAATATGCGATTTTCATAAACCGATGTAGTATTCTCCTTAGAAATTTCCACTCTATTATTAGAAAAAGCATCATAAAAATTTATTCTTTTAGAAGGACCTTCTTTTAACCAATATTCCACTAAAAATCCTTTCCAAAATAATTGTGTGTTGGCACTTGAAAGAAAAGACTCCACTACAGACCATTTTAAAGGAGTCTGCATCTGGGTTAACGTTCTTACAATATAGGAATTCTGTTCCTCGGATAAAACCTCATCCTTCTTAAGCTTCTCACTTAACTGTTGCAGTTTTACTACTTCACTTTGGGTAAATTCACTTTTTTCTTTTTCACATAACAACGTTAATTCTAAAATACGTTCCATTCCTAAAACCGATATCAGTTCTTCTTTTTGCATCCACTCTTCCACTTGATGGAATTGATGGTTATGAATCGCAACTTTTATCTTCCACTCCCACTGATTCGCTTTGGTGTCAAACTCAAGTGCTGCTTCTTCTACATAGTAAGTTAAATCGTCCCACCGTTTCCCTTTTTCTAGCAATTGTAAAAAAGGGACTAAGTCGGCTTGATAGTCTTTTGTGCTAATCTTATGTTCAAATTCTTCGATTGCACATTCTAACTTCTCTTCAAAATCATCGGATTGAAGATCATTTGTGATTGTATATTTTTCAGTCATCGATTTCCTCCACAGTCATTTCATTTATATTATACTTTAAAGGACCCAAATTAGAAAGTTCATCAAAATAAAAAGGCCCTAAGGTAGCTCATCCTACCTTGGACCTTCCTCTATTTTTCAATCGGTAAAAATTCCACAATATCCTTAAAATTAACAACCGTTCTAGCTTCACAAATATCCTTCATGCATTGGTTAGAGGAATTCCAATCGATGACAACAACAGCACTATTGGCTAGTAGTTTCCAAATAATCCCAATCATCTCTTGCTCTCTAAAAGTAAATCGAATCCGATTGCCAACTTCTGGTCTTATCGATTCCTTGATTTGTGTAATAATCTGAACTCCTTCTTCATACGGAACACCTAACAAATGGGCAATTCTTGATTTGCTTGTTCCTTTTCTGAGTTCGGTTTCTACTGTACTCTTGATTTCTTTCGTGACACGTTTTACCATTGCTCCCGCCTCTTTCCATGTCTCGCCAATTTCCAACACCTTCTTTATCCATTGTATCACAAAGTATCCCCTTTGTATGTAAAAACGGCTTAATTTCTGAATTATCATTCTTTCTACTCTTTTTTATTAATGAATCCGAAATGAAAAATGGTTATTATGTAGAAATTTTTGGGATATTTTGCTCAAAAATGAACATCTATTTGTAAAACGTATACATTTACACTATACTTAAAGTGTAATGAATGGAGGGATTTTATGTTAGAACAAGCGATAACTATTTTAAAGTATGAATATCATATTGCTCCTGGGAGTTATTTCCATGTAGAAACCCCATGGGTAAAAGATATCAGTGAAATAAAAACTGTGATTATAGATCAAGATAATGTCTTTACAAAGATGTTGAGTATTTATCCAAATAACTTCGTCATGTTTTTAGAGCAATTCCCTGATTATAGTATTTATAGAACGAATTTCCCATTAGAACTCATTCCTGAAAGTGACACTTACCGCGTTTGTTTTGAACAAGCGTGATTCAAAGTGCAAAAAAGCAGAACTCGGACAATCTTATTTCTCTGCGTCCTTGTTCTGCTTTTTCATTTATTCTTCTATTGGTGCAAGCAATCGTAATCCATTTAAGAGTACTAAAATCGTACTTCCTTCATGTAAGACAACTCCCCAACCGATGTTCGTTAATCCAAAAAAGTTAAGGACTAAGAGCATCACAACGACTGACATCGCAAAAATCATATTTTCTAAAATGACACGGTGTAATTTCTTACTAATCTTATGAGCGGAAACGAGCTTTTGTAAGTCGTTTCGCATAATCACGATATCACTTGTTTCAATCGCAATATCTGTCCCATTTCCCATCGCAATACCGACGTCTGCTGTCGCAAGAGCTGGCGCATCATTCACGCCATCCCCCACCATCGCTGTTAATCCATAGCGTTCTTTTTGAGACTGAATCTTTTCTAATTTTTCTTCAGGCAATACATTGGCAACAACTTCTTGTACTCCAAGCTTCATCCCAATCATTTCAGCCGTTTCTCTTGAATCCCCTGTGATCATTGTTGTATGCACCTGTTGACTCTTGAAGTAATCGAGCACCGCTTTTGACGCTTCGTTTGGAAGGTCCATGAACGCCATCAAACCAACAATTCTATTGTTTTTTACAACCGTTACAACTGTCTTGCCTTCGCTTGCCCATTCTTTCATACGAGACGCAACTTCATTAGAGCGGTCAACTGTATCCATCGATTTAATAATATGAATTTCTTCGTTTCGAACGACACTTCGAACACCTTGTCCGACAAGTACTTCCACTTCAATTTCTTCTTCAAGCACTGTCCAGTCGCTGAATTTTTGAACGACTGCTTGCGCCAGTGGATGCGTCGATTGTTTTTCCATCGCAACCACTGCTGGAATCATTGTTTCATCTTCAAACCAGTAATCTGTCAACTCTGGAGTTCCTTTTGTCAAAGTACCTGTTTTATCAAATGAAATCACGCGTAGGTCTTGTAATTGAGAGATGGCTGCTCCACCTTTTGCTAAAATTCCCATTTTAGATAAACGAGACATCGCTGCTAAAGTTGCTGGAACGGCACTTGCTGCTAAGGCACATGGAGATACCCCGATAAGGTAAACCATTCCACGGTAAAGTGTTGTATTTAAATCCCATCCCATTAAGAAATATCCAAATAATAGGAAGATTGGCCAAAGGATTAAAACGGCATTTACATAAATTGGTTCGATTTTTTGAATAAAGGTCGCTTGCTTGTTCATTGAACCTTGAGCATTTTCCACAACCTTCATAATTTTCGCAAAGACCGTATCCGTACTTTCTGCAGTTACTCGCATTTCGATACGGCTTGATAAGTTCACTGTACTCGCGAACACTTCATCTCCCTCGCCTTTTGAACGAGGCATGCTTTCACCTGTAATGGTCGCTTCGTCAATCGATGTTAATCCTTTTGTGATGACTCCATCGATTGGCACTTGATCGCCATGCAATACTTCTAATGTATCCCCAACTTTTAAGCTAGCCACGTCAACGACAACCACTTCTCCATTTTCTTGGATGAGACGTGCTTGCGTTGGATTCATTTGTAATAACGCTGTTAGCGACTTACGGCTTTTCTCTTCAACATATTCTTCAAGGAAGTGTGCTCCCGCAAAAATTAAAATCAGTAGAGCTCCTTCTTCCGCATTTCCAATTAACACTGCGCCAACTGCCGCAAGTGTCATTAAAATATGCACATTCGGTTGGAATTTTCCTTTCTTTTTGGTTTTTTCAATAGTATCTTCAACACCTTCCATCGTTACATGGTAACCTGAAAGGATGACAGTTAGAATGAATAGAATATTCGCAATCCCGTTCCCCATATATTTAAGAACCATCCCGATAATGTAAAGGACTAGTCCTGCAATATAAAAGATAACTGCTTTACTATCATCGTGGTTGTGACCTTGACGATGTCCATGTTCATGATGGTGCTCATGCTCGTGATCGTGGTCGTGATCTTCATGATGCAAGTAATGATCTTGGCATGTTTCTCCTTCATGAGTTTCTTCTTTATTCAAAAGGTGTTCAAATTTATGTTTTAGGTTATGTGTTAGCTCTTTGAAATCCATGATATCTCTCCTTACTATTTCTTGTTAATCACATAATACATGAATGAACATTCATGTGTCAAGAGATATCTTGAAATTATTCTAAATTATTTTTAGATAAAAAAAGAGACTGGCCGAAGCCAATCTCTTTTGGTGTTTCTATTAACGACGACGTTCTTGGATACGTGCTGCTTTACCACGTAGGTTACGGATGGGGTATATGACATTCAAGAAAATTCAAGAAGTGTTCTTTTGTTGTCATTATAGCGTTTTTAAAGGCTTCACAAGTTGAATGAAGAACAACTAATGACGACCCAAGCGATTTTTTCGCCCCCTATTCGCCCCCTAAAGCTTCCCTAATTATTCAATTCTCTTAATCTTGAACGATTCCAATTGCTCCCTAAATCGTTCCATCAATTCAAACAGTGTCATCTTCTCTGTGTCTTCACTCTTGAGATTCTCTAGCTTTTCATAGTGTGAAAGTATGATTTGCGATCCGTCGAAGTCAGACCCAACATCAGGCTCGTTCACATACCAATAGTCCGTGATGAGACGTGCTCCAATTTCAATCATATATTCATATATTGCGAACACTTCAATCTCGGGACCGTATTCTTCAATATCTTCCACTATTTCCATCATTAGATTGAGTTGCTCATTTAAGAATTTCTTGTGGTTCATCGTGTCCATATAAACTCCTCCTTATTAGTTCTTATTATATGTATTTTGGACAAAAAAATAAAGCCCACCCCGAAAGGTAGGCTTGTTTTATTATTCTTCGAAGTGGATTGCACCACTTTCATCTACGTAAATCGCAGCACGGTCAAGCATCTCTCCATTCGAATTGAAATAGTAATATTTACCATCAATCTTTCTCGCCTCTTTTGAGACCATATCACCGTTTGATTCCGTGCAATAGTACCACTTGTCGAAATATTGAATCCATCCTGTTTGCATTTCTCCAACATTGTTGAAATAGTACCACTTGCCATTGATATTTTGCCATCCAAGAGCCATGTAGCCACCCGGCTTCAACCAATACCAGAAGCCTTCGTCATCCTTGAACCAAGTATTCTCAAGAGTGTATCCATCCTTGTTGAATCTGAACCAGTTCCCATCAATCTTTTTCCACGTATTGAATGGATATGTACCATCTGGATTCTTGAAGTACCATCCAGTTGAATCTTGAATCCATCCTTCTTTCACTACTTTCTTGCTAGTATCCGTTCCATAAGGAAAACGAATGTATCCAACGATGCCATCATAAGTACGTGTGTTGAATCGAGCAGGACCACCAACTTCAAGATAGTTCCAGTTTCCATCGATGTTTTGCTCGATTGTCTTGAGCGTGTATCCGTCTGAATCTTCAATAATAAGACCTGTATGCCCATAATCGATACCATCTGCTGCCACGAAATGTTTTACAAAGATATCCCCAGCTTTCGCAACCACTCCCGGACCTTCGTAAATCACTTCAAAGCCTTGAGCTTTCGCAGAATCTAGTAAATTGATAGCATTGCCAGCCAACCACTTCCCAAAGTAGTGATATGAGATGTAATTCGGCAAATCGGCACATTGAGTCCCGTACACACCATCAGCATCCACGCCTTGAGCCAGTTTCGCAAGCGAAACAATAAAATCAACGACTTCTCTAACTGTTACCATATTCATTCCTCCTTAAATAAAAAGAGGACTCGCAATGAGCCCTCTATGATCAGTATTCTTAACCTTCAATTTTCTTTAATTCGTTGAATCCATTTACAACCGATTCAATAAGCACCTTCTTGGATTCGTCATCCAATTTGATTCCAGCTTTTTCTAATTCTTTTGTTAAATTATCGTAAGCTGCTTGGAATTTGTCTTGACTCGCACCATGGACATCCTTGAAGATTTGTTCTACAGCGTTCACGACCGTGTGAGTGATTGATTTAGCCAATTCATAGTTTTTAGCATCAGTTTTGGCTTTCAATTCGTTTGCCTTTGTTTGGATGAATCCTTTCAACCCAGTAAACGCTAAACCAACTAAGACGACTAACACGCTCACGATTCCATTGATGATTGTTGCTTGTAATTGTTCCATAATTATTCAACCTCTTTCTTTTCATTTTCGATTTCAATTTCGATTATTTTTTGGAATTTCTTCTCTTGATTTTTTCGCATTTGGTTGATGTACGGTCTCAACGCTTCTGGGAATGGTAAGCCCAACGCTTCCCAGTTCTCCATCAACGATCCGACATAACTCATAATGAAGAATAGACATGTAGTTATTCCTATCTCTCTATGATTGAGAGCTCTAGCATATAGGGCAACTATCATGACTACTGATATGACAAGAAAATGTCTGAGTAGTCCATTCGTACTCGTTTTACTATCAAATTTTTTCAATTTAAAGGCTTTGATATAGCCCGAAATGATGTCAAAACATACAATCCAAAATAAAATTTGAATATACGGACTTTTGAATAACGAGTGTAAATGTTCTACGAGTAACTTAACTTCTAAATCTGCCATCATCTCTCCATTACCTCGATTGCGATGGCTAGAGTGTTGATTTCTTGTTGCTTAGTGCTTACGCTTCTACTCTTCACTTCGATGGCATCTTGAATGTTTTGAGCTTGTTGCTCTAATTTTGATTTCTCGACAGATTTGTCATAAATCTCTTGTCGAACTTCCTCAACTTCTCGTTCTAGTTGAGTCTTGCGAATCTTTGTTTGTTCTAAATTCATATTTATTCCTCCTAATCAATCTTGAATGATATTCCGTCTAAGCATAACCAATTGTTTCTTACGTTTTGACTTGTATACACAGTTCCATGAGTGTTGATTCCGCCATAAAATGGAGTCCCGCTTCCTGCGATTCCGACGAAATATACTGTCATGCTTGGTTTGTATCCATCCGGGAGATAGAAGAGAGTTCCTGCGCTTCCATCTCCGCCTTGACAACTTCCTCGAATCAATACAGTTCCATCAACTTGTTTCGTGTATTGAACATTTCTTTCACCCTGATATGGTTTCCATCCACGTTGAAGAGTTGCCGTTTTCCATTCGCTTACGCTCCCGCTAGGAGTGAATATAACCCATGGCTGCCATCCTGTTATTGGAGTCTTACGCCTCATGTAAATTACATTCGCATCGTATGGCGTATATGTTTGCATCACGTAATTCTCATCAGTAGGATGTGTATTCACTTGGATATATCCATATAGTTGAGAGCCCGTCAAATTTGAAGGGAGGTCGCTCATCCCATGAGAGTAGAACAATCCTGTTTTCATCAAATTGTTTGCTGAACCTGTCATCTTGATGGATTTCCCATTGATTTGAGTAAGCCTTCCGACTTGAACAAGCTCATTGTGTGAGTAGATGTCACCCTTCGCATCGATTGTCCCTCGTTCCCATACCTTCCCAAATCCAGTCCCTTTCGGAGTTCGACATTGAACTAACTCTTCAGGTCCCACGATCGGAGCGGTGAATGTGAAGCTTGCATAAGCATCCGAGATTGTTCCTTCTACAATCCAAGCCTTATCAGCTGAGAACGTTCCAAACAAGTCCGCATTTGAGTTCGTGACCGAGTTGATAACTCGTGAATCAATCCCACCACCAGCGTTCTCGGTGAAGTAGCCATCGTAAGCGGGCTTCACTTTGAATTTCAATCTCATTGGGTTCTTTTGCACACCATCAATAATGAGTGGTGCGATTTTAGCTGTTCTTCGAACTACGATTGTTTGTTGGTCTCCACCACCTCGCACAGCTTCAAATGTAAGCATAGGAGCGAAGTATTGAAGCACCTTGATTGGAACTGTCACTATGTTGGATTTGAGTCCTCGACTATCAATCACATATGCTTGGACCTGAAAATCACCGTAATTCTTGAAGAACTGGAATGTCGCACCGTTTGAGGTGATTGACATCTTTTGGTCTACGACTTCAGCATAGAAATTCTTGATTGTGGATCCGTAAGTTCCTTCCATTCCTTGGAATTGGCAAACCATTTCCGAGAACGTTTGAACAAACGTATTCTTGCCCACAATGTCTTTTGTTGCTTTTGCCTTATCCGTTAACTCAATGGTTTGGAGTTTAGGTTGCGTATTGGCTGGTAGTCCTATATACCAACCATTGCTATACTCATCACGTCCAATTTGACTCTCACCATCGAAAGTACGAACACAAATATCAAATGTGCTTGAAACCACATTTACATTAAGCCTTGCGTTTTCAGGCGAAGGCGTGAACTTAACACTCGTCCCGATATTCTTCCCGAGGTCAATCCAATCAGAACCCCATACCTTATACCAAACTTGATGAGTGAAGTTGTCGACCTTACGCTCAATGTTGATTGTAAGTTCTTCACCAAGAGCACGTTTTCCTTCGACCGAAGCAATAGTGGACATCCTTGGAATCTTCTCGAACGTTTCTGTGAAGCTAGTATACAAATCACCAACATACCAACCGTCGTATGTGATTCCGCTAGTTGAACCCGACCAAATAGTAATTGTTCGTGTCGCTTGTCCATCATCATCGTGATAGACTCTAAATTTTAGCCTTCCAAGATACTTTTCAGAGCCAGCAATAAATAAGTCTCTAACCTTCACGTACTGAGTATCACCAGCGAATTGAACGCCTAAGTAAGCTCCATACGTGGGGTCGAATTCGATACGATAGCCACCCGAATCATTCCCAATCCATAAGTCGATAGCGACATCAGAATAGTTTTCGGGATTGTTTTGTGAAAGCAAAATCACTTCATATTTTGTGTAAACATGCCAGTTCCCGTTGAAATATTTAATTCCCATCGTCTACCTCCTTCCTACGGACCAACGTAACGAATAACGTTGTATTTTGGATTTACGTTGTATTGAGATTCCACGTAGTATCCGATTTGAATCGATTTCGTGAACACCCCATTATCGATGTGGATAACCCCTTGAGAGATACTCATGACTTCCCGGCCACCACTCATCATCGAAATTCGATTGTCAGAAACGAGAATCGAGCTATCTCCTTGAGGATTCCCAATCGAGAGCCCTTCATTCCCAAATTTCATATTTCTATCGATAGCGTTCCAAATGGCGGTCATAGAGCCTAAGTCGTTTTGAATCCCAATCATACGTTGAGAGAGTGCCACAAGGTCATCTTGGGCTTGTTTCCTGTCTGATTCGTTCGACTTGACGAACGCTTCATACTTAGCCTTCCACTCCAATACAGTCTCAAGAGTCGCTTTCGCTTTCATCTCTTGCATCATCACCAATTGTTGGTCTTGTAGATGCTTCAATTGGTCTTCTGTGATGAGTTTGTCCGCCTTCATTTCGAGTTTGGCTTCGACTTCCTTGATTGGTTTCTTGAAGTCTTCAACACTTGAAACATCAAAATAGATTTTCCCATCTCTAACCTCAAGAATTGGCTTGCTGCCATTCGTGATGGATATTCGATTCAAGTCAAGCGAGCCCGCTGTGATTTGTCGTGCATTGATTTCTAATGATTGAACCAATCCAGCACTAATCTTCTTAGCAATAACTTCATCGGTCGTGATGGTCTCGATGATTTTATTTAGATCCGCTGTGTCTACCTTACGGATCCATTGCCCATCTACACGTTCATACATGATGGCATAGCCACCACTTGGCTTCATCCATTTGTCGCCTTCTTTTGGGTCAATAGGTTCTGCCTCGTCCAAATACAATCGACCTATCTTTGTTGTAAGGCTCTCAATATAATCAAGTTTCTCTTGGACAGGTCCTCGATACTTGTATTGTGATTGAGATTGTCCTGATTCTTTCGCATTCGTCTTCGAACTCAATCCACCATCAAATGTGATGTGATGCGAGAACACAGGAATGTCGAATCGTGTATTCTCCTCACCCCAATAGACTGATATCCAATCCCCAGGTTCGGTGTCGATGTCGCCTCGCCATGTCAATTCATATGGGTAGAAGCTCAAATCTCGATATTTGTTGTATAAACGGTCGAGCAATTGTTGAGTCATCCATGGATTCTTGAGCACCATCTTATTCCCAGAACGATTCCCAGATATAATCTTGGTCTTATCGACAGTACATTCAATCGAGCCAAGTTTGTACTTGATTTCGTCTCTAACCAATCCAGTTGCCCCATATTGACTTCTCGTGATTTGTTTCATTGTAGGTTTTAAATCGATGAAGTCAAGCTTGCCTTCTCGATTGAATCGTGCGAATGTTCCATCCAATTGAGCAAGATACATGATGGCATCTCTGAATGTTACCTTTTCCAATTTAGCCTTGATAGACACATTTGGAAGACTGATAGCATCACTCACAGGAATTCCCGTCATCGTCACGATTTCTTGGAAGACTTCTCGTGTTCCTGTTGGATACGAGAGCTTACTTTCGTACGGTCCTAGTAACCTCACGAATTCATCTTGAAGCTTTAATTTTGTAATTTTTGAATTACGGTCGAGCTTGATGTCTGTAACAAAAAAACGACCAAGTGGCAACATTGCCGCTTGACCGTCTGCTGTTTGAACACCGATGCTCGCTGTTGATGGCATCATCTCCTCAATCCCCTCAACCACTTGGTTCAGTTCGACTGATAGTGAATTGATGAATGTGCCACCAGGAATGAACGATGAGCCTCCAGAGATGGAAGCATCATGTTCGATTTTTTTAAGATGTGACTTATCATAAGTCTGATTGTTGAGCGTGAATGAAGCGTGAATCACTCGAACATCAGACATAATCGCATCTCTGTACTCTTGTGTTGTTTCTAGCATTTCATCACCTCTATTGCTCAATGAACGATGTCGATACATCGTTATAGTACGTTACGCCATCGCTAAAAGTCCCAAGACAACTTCCCGAGATTGTGCTTCGATACGCTCTAATCGATTGACCTTGCACGACCGCATTGAAGAACCCACTTGGGATGTTTCGAATGGCGTTATATTCATCTTGAGTTAAGATTCCCCAAGAGATTTGAATTGTTTTTTTGTTTGCGATGACATCTCCACTCATTTGACCGTTCGCACTTCGACCAGTCCCAGAGCTCCAAATGATTTCATCGCTGTTTGATATAGACACAGGAGATGCAAGAGCAACTCCATTTACTGTGATTTCTGCCATCTTGCACCTCCTAATAGTCTAATAATGGTTGATTTGTTCTTCTTTGAATTTCGTTCCCGATTTCAAAGATTTTTCTCGTCACCGATTCACCATCGATGTTCAAATCCAATCCAGCCACAAGTGTGACTAATTGTCTTAGTAACATAACGACTTCCGCACTATTGCTCGAATCTTTAGATAATCGAGCAGCTTCACGAGCCATTGCAAGCATCTTGTTCTCTGGTGCCACAATTTCACCGTAGTGCTTGTTATCCCCAATCATTGCGAGTTGTGGAGTGTTCGCCTTAACGAATCCACCTTGAGCCAACATTGGGATTTGTGGGGTGCTAATGCTACCAATCCAAGCAAATGGGCTCACACCCATCACACTGATTCCACGGATCCCCGCAAGGATGTTATTGATTCCATCGAATGGAATTGTAATTACTCGATTGATACCGCTGATAATTCCATTTACAACAGTTTTAAATGTTCCGAGAATACCTTCAGTAATTCCCATGAAGATTCGTCCACCTGTTGAGAATACATCTCGAACACCTGCCCATGCTTTTGAGAAGATGTTGCTGAACCAGTTTGGAATCGTTGAGAAGATGCTCGTAATCGTGTTCCAAGCACCTTGGAAGATACCTCTGAAGAACTCAGATACACCAGCAAATACTGCCTTGATACCGCCCCAAATGCCACTAAACCATGAACCTGCCACGCTGAATACGTTCACGATATTAGACCATGCATTCTTGAACATGTTTCCAAACCAGGAAGCTACATTTGATAGTGCGTTTACTACATCGTTCCATCGGTCTCTGAACCATTGTCCAAGATTCTTGAATGCATTCACGACATTGTTCCAAGCGTTTGTGAACATCGTTGTAAACCATGTTGATACACCGCTTAAAGCATTAACTACATCATTCCAACGATCCGTAAACCATTGACCGATTCCGTTCCAAGTGTTCACGATTCCATTCCAAGCGAATTGGAATCCTTCTGGAATGGCTGTCATCACCTTATCAGCAAATTCAGAGATTGCAACCACAGCCTCGCCAAACATATCGAAAATCCAACTTACAAAATCAAATAAACCTTTTAATGCGATTGAGACTCCAGCAATTGCAGAAAGTAACAAACCACCTAACAAGCCAGCAATAACTCCGAGAATCGGACCTAATGCACTAGCAAGTAAGTTGTATAGTGGTTCAAGAACTGTCCAAACCTTGCTTATAGATTCCGCAATGCTTGAGATGGCATTGCCTAGTGAATCAATCATAGGCTTCACGTATTGTTCATATACTTCACTAAATGCTTTCCCGACTTTCTCAAGGACGGGATTCACATGATTGTTGAATCCATCAATAATTGTTCCAACCAATCCCGACATCATATCTCCCCATTGAAGAATCAACGGTCCGATACTATTGTCGTACACACGTTTAAACATCGAGCCTGTATCTTCAACAGCTCTTTCGATTGTTTCAAATACTGGTGCAATGTTCTTCAATGCTGTGTTGATTGTTTGAGTGAGTTTTGGAGCGTTCTTAGTGACAATAGACTCGATAGCTTTCATCACATCTCGTCCGATTTTAGAACCAATTTCTTCAATATCTGAGTAGAGACTAATGAATGCCCCTGTGATTGCTGTTCCGATTTTGATTGCTCCTTCGCTTGTCAAAATCTTATAGATTCCATCGCCTAATGATTGGACAATGTTTCCAGCTGCTTCATACATATCTCCACGAGAATCCATGGACTTGATGAGAGCTTGTTTGATTTGTTCTTTGTGATTCTCCAACGCATTCGCTATGGATTCAGTAAGGAATACACCAATCCCAACTCCAACAGATGCAATTGAACCTACAAATTGCCCCCACATATATGCCCACTTGTCAAGCATCGTATTGAACGATTGGACGACTTGTGGATCCGTGAAGATTTCTTGGAGGGTAGCTCCGATTCTCTCGAGAGCCACTTTCATGCGTTCTAAACCTTCTGAGTGGAATGCGGCATCGAATCCAGCTTTGAATTTGGCTAAGAGTTCACCAATTCGACCGAATAAGTCTTCGAAGAATTTCTTCAATTGGTTATCCCCTTCGGCAATCTTGCCCATATCGACTTGAGAGCCTTTAGGTTGAAGACCGCCTCCGCCTCCACCGCCTTTTCCTTTTCCTTTGCCTTTACCGCCTCCACCGCCGCCTCCGCCTCCGCCAGAGTCGTCATTTGGTTCGGATAGTTTGTTGATTTTGTCAAATCCCATTAAGGATTTCATTTCTTTCGCTGCCTTCTTAGCAGCACCGCCAGCCTTGTCAGCAGCTCCACCAGCATCATCCACAGCATCAGCCATATCGCCAGCTCCACCGCCAGCACCTTGCATATTGTCCGCAAGGTTTCCGACAGCATCGGCGGTCTCTTGTATTCCACCACCTGCTTGAGATTTCTTTCCTGTCAATAGCTCAGTAAGAGCCCTAAATGCGTTCCCGACAGTTAAGAGTTTACTTAGTAGGAAGTTAAGAACTTGAATCACAGGCGTGAACAGGTTGATGAGTCCTTGCCCAACGGATGCCATGAACGATTGGAATTGCAATTTCATGATTCGCACTTGGTTCGCCCATGAATCGCTCGTCCTTGCGAAGTCACCACTTGCAAGAGCTAGTTGACTTTGAACGAATGCGAATCTTAGAGCCACTTTCTCCGCCTCAGACATCTCAGCGGTGGTCTTCCCAAATCCATTCGCCATCGCATATGCATCAAGAGCTGTTTGAGTCATTACGACCCCTAAGTCCTTCAATGTTTCGGTCTCACCTGTGAATACAGATTTCAATTTCGTGTACGCCTCGTCTTGGCTTATGTTGTAGAACGATGCTACATCCCCCGCCAAGCTCGTCAACGCTGTGGACATCTCATAGGCTTGTTGTTCGCTGAATCCAAAAGCCTTGGACATTGCACCGAATGTCCCTGTGTAGCGTTTAGCCATTGTCTCAGACAATCCCGATGCGTACATTGCCGATTTTGCGAATTCGTCAACTTGTTTCGACATCTTTGGGAATGCCACATCGACCACGTTTTGAACCTCGTTCAAATCGGACCCGAGCTTGATTGCCTCAGAGCCAAAATCAATGAGTTTCTTGACCGCAAACGCACCAGCGAGGACTTTTGCAAAGCCCATGACTTTTTGTTGGATTCCGTTCAATTGATTCGTAAATCCTTGTTGATTCACCACCAATCCCAATTCAACATCGCCGATTTTAGTTGCCATTTGTCCACCTCCTTCTTACTACCATTCAGAAAACGCTTGTTGAAGTTCCTTGAGAACCGCATCAAGCTCTTCTTGTGTTCGTTGTTTTGCTCGTTTATTTCGCCACTCGTCTCGGATTCGATGTTGTCCCGGTGAGAACGATTCGAGCATTTTCGGGTCGTCCTCGCTTCGAATTTGGATAATTCGTCCGAGAGGAGTCTCCGATGAAAGTCCAGAGACTAGAGCTCTAAATTCCTTCCATCTCATGTCATGGAAAGAATGAGTATAGAATGATATGCCATATTGCGTTCTGAATGACGAGACCATTAAGTCCCAATCTTCAAATATGTCGTAATATGGCTCACTTATTCCCCCGCTTCTTGGTCTCCAGTGATAAGAGAGATTGCTGTGTTAATTAAAATCGAGAAATCATTGATATTTAGAGATAATTTGTCAATTTTAGCTCGGTCAGATTCACTAAACATCGCATGATACATCGAATTTAGGTCATTGATTGATGGATTTTCTCCAGCATTGCTCATGATTTCCATTAACTTCAATGCATTTGTTGCTGAATCATCAACTTCAATCGTTATATTTTTGATTTTAAGTTTCGGTTTATCTTCAAAGTTCAATTGTTCTGTAATGTTAATAACCTTAGCCATTATTCAAATACCTCGCTTTTCATTGTTGTGAATGTTTCTGTCGTTTCTGTTTCTTCTACTTCACAAATAAGTGGAACACCAATTCGATTGTTCTCAGTTGTCAATTCGTGGATTCGTTCATCCGTCATTCCTGTCACATCGAATTCATCTCCGATGTTGTATTCTCTTAGCGTTTCGGCATCAATAAACTTGATAAGTGCTTTATACATTCCATATTCCTCCTTCTGTATAAAAAAAGAGGGGCGATATTCACCCCTCAAAATGTGATTTCTAAGCTGCTGGCGTGTATTCAGGTTTACCATTTGACATGATATCGAATGATAATGGAGCTACTGCTGTGCTATCTCCTGACACGAAGTCTTTAATGTTGATTACAGCTTCTTTGAACACTAATTTAGCCCCATCCGGGAATGTCCATTGAAAGTCTTTCTCAGCATCACGTCCGTTTTTCAATGCGATAGCAGCGATTGCATCGTTTCCAGCATCACCAACGTGACGTTTTCCAGATACTGAGATAGTCACAGATTTAGCTGTCATTAAACGACGAACCCATCCTTTGTGTTCAAATGGTTTCCATTCTTCGACACCGTTGTCAAATGATACTGAGAAGCTCTCCAGCTCCTTGATTTCTGTCCAAGTAGCATCATCTTTCGTTCCTGTGTTTACTTGGAATTGGTTTTCATATACGGGAAATACCCCTGTACGTTTTTCTGCCATTGTTATTCCTCACTTTCTAATTCGTAATATAAATCTAATTCGATGACACGTTCATAAACGTTATTGTCATCAGTTCCTACATCGATAGGCTCATTAGATAAAAGCCTAATCACTTTTATTGGAGTACTTCCGATTTCAACTTCTCGAGCTTTAAGAATTTGATTGTATAGATAATTCGCACGCTTTTCAGTTTCATTAGCATTTTGATTGTGATGTATCAAGATGCTAATGGATTTCACATCATAGCTTGCCAATTGTCTCCCACCAATCGCTATTCTGGGCTCTTGATTCGTCTTTCGTTGGTAGACTCCAATGCTATACAGTTGTTTATTATCGAGCTTTCCGATGTAGTAGTGTTGAGCTGCGTTGAATGTCTTCAACCAATCTCTAACTTCTGCTAGTGTTACCATCTCTATACCCCCGATAATTTCTTATAGAAAGCCGCATAAGCTTTCTTGATATCTTCTGTCTTGGATCCGTCTGCCCAATCATCCATCCACTTGCCTCGAGCATTTGGATTCGTGCTCGTGTTGAAGTTGTATTCAGGATGATAGTACAATCTTCGAGCGTAAGGCGTGGAATGAGTCAAAGACACTCGACCTCTCCCAGCTTCCGAGTAATCAACTGAGAACGCCTCACCTTGCAATGTACCATCTCTAAACGGGACCACTTGAGCTTGGATGATTTCTGTATGTAGGAATTCACCCGTTTGTTCTAAAGCTTGGATTTGAGCCTTCTTGAGTCGATTGATTGCTCCGAAATCAAAAATCACTCTACTGTTTGCATGAATCATCGTTCATCACTCCAATCCTAGGTAAGTGTGGTTCACGGTCCCGTCTGGATTTCTCGATTTTCGACTATCTAAGATGTTTCTATCGATTCCGAATATATTTACCCTTCCACCACTCAAAGTCGCTAAATCTGGGGCAATATCGCCACAAAAATAGGCTGAACCTGAAATTTTAACAATCTTTTGTTGGTCGGACAGTACTGTCATGACCTTGTCTTGATAGTTGCATTTCAAATCCAACTCAATAGCTTTGATAGGCTCTCCATCCTCGGATACGCCTTCCGTATTGACTGTGACCTTGATTGGAGTCTTGCAAAACTGCGGTAAAACTAAATTTGGAAAGTGCATCAAATCACTCTCCTTGTAAGTCCGCTTTGTTTGAGCAATTCGAACGTGCTACGACTCAAGGCGATTCCTTGCGATGTAACTACATTCCAATTGTCACCAAACGCCATCGATACTCCATTGATTGAATACGATGATACAGTGGTCTCGATTAAGTCTTTGTTCTCAATCATGAAGTCAGCCATTTGGCAACACACCTCACGAACGACCGATTGTTGGAATGGAGTAAGATTATCAAACCCCATCCCCACAATACGGTTGAATGTTAATGTGTCGATATGCTGACTTGCCGTCTTTAAGATTCGATTGAGATTTTCTGAATTGTGAGTTCCAAGATATTCGTTCTTATAGAACGCTTCATCAGCATATATCATGACTACTCACCCGCTTCTTCTGTTGATTCTTCTTCAGATGTTTCGTTACCTTTGTTGTTTCCTCTACGGTTTCCTTTTTTGCTTAATTCCAATACTTTTGCTTCTAGTTCAGCAATTTTGTCAAGAGCCTCATTGTAAGTAGATGAATCTACTTTGTGAGCACCTGAATCAATTTTAGTATGATGTTCATCATAGATATCGAATCCTCTTGCTTTGTAGTATTCTTTTTCTAATTCGGTGATTGTATAAACTTTATTGCCTTTTTCTGCTGTATACATTCAAATACCTCCTTGATTACGCTTGAGCGTTGATGTAGATACCATTCGCACGATTCTTGACAAGGAATGCATCCATGTAGAAGCGTGATTGTAGTAAGTAGTTGTCTGATGTTCTTGAATCAGAACCCGGCTCAAACACATTGATGTATGAGTATTTGTCACGAGCAATGACTGCTGTTGGATGAACTAAGATGAAGTTGATTTGTTTAGCATCACCAGCAGGAACGCATCCTTCTGTGAAGTTGTATTTTGATTTCAATCGAGCAGATTGAACCACAATGATTTTCACATCATCTACATCATGGACTGTACGCTTGATAGAGCCTTCTCCTGTAACTCCCATCACTCGTTGGATGTCTTTTGCTTCTTTGAATAGCTTGTTCACTTTTGGAGTAACGTATAGTAAACGACCAGCAGCAGGAACGCCAGCTTCGTCCATTTTTTCCATTGCTTCATCAAATTGTGTCAAAATGTTTTCAGCTGTAAGAGCCTCAGTCGAAATTGTTGCTCCATTCGATGCGTAAGTAGTAGCTTCTTGATATAACTTAGAGTATACATAGCTATCTTTTTCTGGAATTGTTTGTTCTTCCTCTAATGTGTTTTGTACATTTCCAATTGATACAGTTTTATTTGTTTCATCAACATCCATCGGATCGATTACAAATTCGATTGAACGGTCATGAGCTAATTTCTTAGGTTCCCATTCGTTCGTGATTGTTCCTGTGTTGAATCCTAAAGAGCCACGAGTGTGGTCTTTGTATCCTGATAGAGTAATGCTTGGTAATTTGATTGTTTGTGCATCAATGAATTTCACTTGTTTGTTTGATTGGAATAAATCATAAGATGTTAATTCCTTAGCGTATTTTTGCTCTAAAGCTGGAGCAAATGTTTCTGCGTATTTTAATACCATAATTTATTTACCTCTTTTCTTTATGCTTAAACTCCGAATACTTTTAAAATTTCGTCATTCGTTGTCGATTGTTTTGCTGTCCCCGTGGATCCGACTTGTGTGAATCCTGTTGGTGCTGTTGCTTCTGGTTTAAAAGCTGGAACGTCTTCCAACACTTTCGCAATCACAGCTTCATAGTCTTCACCTTTCGATTCCAACGTAAGATTGGTTTGGTCTGCCAATTTCAAAACGTATGGCAACACGTTCGAGCCCACACCTTGCTTGATTGCAGCAAGTTGTAAGTTGCTCTCGATTTTGGTTTGAAGTGCTTGAGCTTGTGCCACTCGAAGCTCTTCTTGGAGGGTGTTCACATCTGGTTGGGCGGAGGCTTTTTGACTTTTAAAGCTCGAGATTGCTTGAGCCATCTCTTCCCCTGTCAAGCCTTGGTTCTTGAAGTAGTTCTTCAAGACTGTGTCCTCAGCGACCTTTTGCTTGCCTTCCACGATGCTCGCAATCTTCTCATAATCAATCGCTGGAGTACTCTGAGCTGGATTGTTTGAGTTTGGTTGCGGATCCTGTGTTGTTGATGCCCCAGCGTTTGCCGATTCATCAAAGAAAAATTTGTGTTTGAACATTTTCATGTTCCTCCTCTCAGTTGTTAGGGTGTCTCCCTGTATTCAGTTTTGTTCACAGGTGTCTCCTCGTAGTTTTACGCCTTCGGGCATACCAAAAAGAGCCACCCTCCGGATGGGTGACTCTTAATGTATTTATTTATTTATTTTGATTTTGGTTTAGATTCCTTTGGTTTAGAATCCTGTTTTTTCGGTCTCGGTTTAGGAATCGATACAGGTTGCCCAATCATTCGATTGTACAAATCTTGAGCTTCTTTCTTATTCATCGACATATTCCAAATGCACCTCCAAATAATCGAATTTAGGTTGTATGTAAACAGTATCGTTTAAGAATACTTTGTCTTCATCCCATTGAGTTTTTGGATATAGCCTTTCTTTTCCGTCTTTCATGTGAACAACGATATTCTCATTCCCTTTTTTGCTTATTCGAATTTCAGTTTCAAGGTTGTTTTCTTTTACGTACTCTTTCATTGGCATTCGAATATATTCATAACCTCCATCAACTCCTTTGTTATGAGTCACTTTTGTTATTTTGTACTTACCATAGACTAACTCCTCGAGTTGGTCTGGATATGCTGATATATTTGAAACGTCCAAAGAGCGACTTGAATCAAATACATATTTGATATGTCCGTACTCATTAGCTCTTTTATGATAGCTTTCAAGACCTTCGACTTCCATGTTCAGTAGTTTGTCAACAAATTCTAAATCACGTGTAGTAGAACGAATTCCAAGATTTAGATAATTTCCTTCTTTGAAATTTTCATACATTCCACTATACCTTCCATAATCTATATGATTTGCCCTTTCGAATCGAATAAGCTTACCTTTTTCTTTAGGCTGTTCCTTAATCAATTCATGTATATCATCAACATCTTCTTTTATAGATTTTGAAATGCTTTTTCCTTCGTCCCATAAGTACGTACTTCTAAAATTATCTTTATCTGTAATATATTGAGACCATTCGCAAACGTTTCTAAACTCTCCATTTGTATAATCAAATAATGTTTTTTGTAATCTTTTAGGCAAATCTTTTACATTCGTTTTCGTGAATATTGTTTGTGATTCAGTTTTTGTTATATTCAAATCGTTAGCACTATCAAATCGATTCAATTCCTCTCGATATTCCTTCACCTTATCACGCCACTCAGTAGCACGAGCACGATATGTCTCTTGGTTCTCAGCATCAAGACTGTTCTTCGCTAGACGATTATAGCTCTTTGCTTGTCGTTTAGCGTGATTCAGTTTGTTCTCGATCCGTTGACGTTCCTCGATGACGGGCTTCTCTTCATAGTACCTTGATTCAGGTTTTGGGCTTATGCCTTCGAAGTATGTCGAATGCTTATCCTTGCAATTAGGATGATACAATCCAGCTGCCATCGCTGAACTCATTAGTGGATACGGTCCGTCTTTAGAAGTTCCACCACTCCACACATCATCGATGAGGACTTTGCCTTCAAATGGCATACAAAGAGGACACGCATTGAAACGCTTATTCAGAATAACGGTGGATATTCCCCATTCCTGTCGTTTCTGACCTTCACCCATTAGATAGGCTCGTTTGCTTGCTGTTCTCACAGCCATGTCAGCATACGATGCAATGTTGTGTACAGCTCCATTGGAATACGTGATGCAATTGATTCCTTTTTTTAAAAAGTCGCTTGTAGCCATGTCCACAGCCTTGTCATACGTTAAGGCTCCCGAACTTGCTGCAACTTGTGATTGAAAGATAATCTTTCTGTATTGGTCGTTTGTGTACCTGAGTACAGCGGTTTGAGCTGTCTTCATGTCATGCTCGACCGCATTCATCAATGCATCCAGTCGCTTTTGATTCGCTTGGAAGAATCCAGCACTTAGTCCTTGTTCTCGATTGAGAACCAATCCTTTTTCAATCGCTTTTAACACATTCACTTCTTCATCACTTGCACCTTGCATCATAGCTTCAGCGATGGTTTCTCTAATCTTTTGATTCATTGATTTAAACTCAAGACCGTACTTCTTAGATACCTCGAGCTTAAATCGTTGTAATTCTTCAAGTTGAACCGCCTGCCATTGAGTCCATTCGAATCCCAGCTCAGTCTCTTCTGCTTTATGTTTCTTGAGATTTCGAATCATGGATTCAAGCAATTCATTCTCGATTCGTTCAAATGCTCTGCTAACATCATAAACCATTACAATGCACCTTAAATCCTTTTGCTCGATACTGTCGAACCATCTTCTTGAGTTGAGTTATGGATGTTGCTTTCAAGTTCATCATCTCAATCTGATTGTCTTTCTCGACCGCATAAATTCCAAAAGGACAATATTCCTTGCTCATATTAAGCATCGCTTTCGCTTGGTCCTGCCTCATTTGGTAGTTCTTGTTCATGATTCTCACTAGCAAGTTCATCACCTCTTTCAACGCTGAATCCATCTAAGTCCGTATTGATATATGGCTCTTCTACTTCGCTGAATCCTTGCTCAGCTTTCAATCTAGCCACTTCTTCGGACTTCCATTGTTCGTCCTTAGAATCACCATACAACTCATCTACTGAAGCCTCGATGGACATGATGCCACCTGTCTTGGCTTTAGCTACTGTTTCAACTTGAGATTCAAATGACGGGTTCGCATATTCCCCAAAAGGGACGTTGACTGTAATTTCTTCGATAGGTCTATGATTCAATACGTTGAAGCTATTGATTGTCATCGATACTAATCGAGGAATGAACTTTTGCAACGAAATTACAATCGAGTTTCGAGTGTATAACGTTGTTTTCTCTTTCTCACGTTGAGCCTCAGCATTATCAAGCTTCTTCACATCAATCCCAAGAGTTGATGGACTGATAAGACCTTGGAGCGCTAAATCGAGAGCAGTCACGTATGTAGCTAAGTAGCTATCGTGTGGAATGTTCGCTTGTAATTGCGTAATCACATTCTTACCATTCTCGGTCGTGTCGTCTGCAGTCTTGATGAATCGATTATCAAAAGCGTTCGGTCTTAACAACATTCCAGTATTAGGGTCTCTAGGGATGAGAGATTCTGGTATGTAGGTCTTAGTTCGTCCAGCTCTCAACGCATCCATCCATTGAGACCACGCTTCATCCAAACTGTCAAACGTGTCCGATTTTCTTTCGAAGATAGATTGCCCTCTTCCTTTTTCTTTCTTTGAAACAAAAACACTGAACGGTACACAAAGAATCAATGACTTATCGAATTCATAATCACTAATATTTCGAGTGTATTCTGTTGATTGCATATCAATTTCATTATCATCACGATATAGCTTATTTCTTACGTAACCAAAACCATAATGTTCTTCAAGCGTGTATGTTCGTCTGTTCTCTTCAAATCGAGTTGTGAAGATGACTTCATTCAAACGCCCACGCTTATTCTTAATTTGGATCCGTTCGCCACCTACCCATTCAATGATTGGAAGTTGGGACACCTCTGAATCAAACGAGATTCTGAATGCACCATCACCAATCACAAGAGCATCTTTAATAGCATCTTTCAATTGCTGCTCAAAGTCGTTCTCGTCTTGGATAGAATCCCATAAATCACTTTGTTTCGTGTCTTTAAATTCGAAGTCATTCATGTCATAAACGACTATATCCACAAGTCTATCCACAATTAAACCAGGGATTCCTGTGTGTATTTTTCTAATCTCTTGACCTTGGGATGAATTCGCACCCCAAAAGCTATTCTTTGTATTTTGCAATTGCGAATACAATTGAGCCAATTCAAAAGACTCGCCTCGATACCAAATTTGATTCTTAGCTGCGTTGTCTTCGAATGTCATTGCCTCGTTAATAATAATCTGATTCGGTTGAGCTTCTTTCAGTTGCAAAAAGCTCCTCATTCCATTCCTAATCATATTCACCAACCCCATCTTTTATTCCTCTCTTTCCAATCATCTTCTTGTATGGTAACCATGTGTACTGGTTCGCATTGATTGTATGGTCGTTCTTATCTTCTGGAACTTCTTTATCTTCTTGCCACGAGTACGATTCCATCTCTCGTATGTGATGCTCACAATGCTCAAGCACTAAATAATATCCTTGAGCTATCCAACCAATTTGTAAGTTGATTCTATCGATGATTTTCATTTTCTTATAAGCATTGATAAAGTTGTATATCGTTCCAAATTGTCGCTTGTACTTATTCAATTCTGTGATTGTCGCTTGATCCGCAGAATCTATGAACACATCTCTTGCGAATCCCCAATCATCTCTATTCTTATCCAAGAACGCAATAAACTTATGGACTGTATCAGACGGAGCAATTGGAACATTCAAGTCCGCATTGTTGTACACTTGCTCGTCTAATGTAATCAAATGCCCGTCATCTGTGATTCCTTGGAATATCATCGCAATCGTATCAGGGCTCTTGGATGAATAAGCTGTGTCCAATCCTGCCGAGAATTTGATGAAGTTATATTTCTTCGCTGCATCTCGTTTGATGACATGCTTACTTCTCTCAAAGTTAGGAAAGACGAGACCAGTCGCACGACCTCGAAGACCAAGAATTTTGTTCTTGTACATCTTTGTCCCGAGTGGAACCGAGTCGATTTTCTTTTGAATATCTTTATCACTCAAAGATTTATTATCTTTAAACGTAAAGAACCAGTATCTCCATTTTGGATTGTGCCGTTCTTTCAAGTCAGCCATAATCTCACGAGGAACATCCTTCTCGTACTTCTTGTAAGGGCGAGACCTGTTGATGAATTCCTTATACACAGGAAGGTCGGGATTGTCTGGATTCAGAGTTGCCATCAAATAATCATTACGAGCTGAGACCTCACGAACGAATTCGATGTTCGCTGTGTTGACCTCATCGATATACACACATCCATATTGTCCCCCTAGGGCAAGTTGCCATTTCTCTTTCGTATCGTATCCAAGGATGTAGATGATTTTATCCTCGAATTTAATGTGAGGAATCTTGTAGTCCTTATCCCCATTGCCAAAATAAAAAGCATCCCGATGGATATCGAGGATGCCATTATCTTGATTGATTAAGTTCTTCTCAGCAACACCGACCGTCTTGGCTGCGATGATGTGAAATTTTTTCCTACTCCTAGAGACCATTCTCATAAACTTGACACCCAAGCCCACCGTTGTCTTTCCAGCGGCTGTCGTGCCTTCTAGGAAGTCCGCATCTACATTATCTACTGTGTTGCAAAAATCGATGTATTTTTGAGAGAGTGGGAAGCTATTCATCGAGCCCACTTCCTCCTAATTGGTTCACGATGTCATCGAATTTTGGTTTCGATTCAATCTGAGCGTTGATGTCCACACGATCCGTGAACGTTCCATATCGCTTGCCTAGAAGCTCAGCTGCTTTTGTTCTTGATTGCACGCTCGGGACCGCTTCGATAACTTTTTGAGTTCCTTCACCATCCAAGACCAAAAGAGGCTCAGTCTTCTCGCCACGCATCACGCTAGTCAAATATTGAAGGACTTCTTCTTGTGTTGCTATCTTCTCAGATTCGAGTTTTGCAAGTCGTTCATCAATATAGTTTTTTATTCCTACATTTTCCAACAATTTATGACTTTGAGATTTTGCATATTTTTCAGAATAACCAGCTTCAACCGCTGACTTATAAAGATTTCCCGTGATGATGTACTCATCAGCGAATCGTTGTTGTTTCAATGTCATTTTCGTCATTTTCCATCACCTCTTTTCATGCATACAAAAACCCCTCGAGCTGGAGGACTCGAAGGGTAAAAATTAAAGGAGTAAAACCATGAGCAAAAAGAATTCTTTCACATCTTTTCACATCGTAACTATATCATAGAATCATTAGTACTGCTTGGTACTGTTTGGTACAGAATCATCTTTTTTAGTACATTTTTCTATTTTTTTGATAGCTTCATCATGAAGAATAAAAAGTGTTGTTTTGGATATCTGTAATTCTTCAGCAATCTCATCCCAACCTTTAGAAGAGATGTATTTCATCCAAATGATTGTCCGCTCTCTGGAATCATCCAATTGTTCAATCGCCTGAATAAGTTGATATTTCAAATCTACCAGCTTATCAACCGTCTCATCTATATAATCACTCAAGTTGATTATCTTAACGTAAGCATCGTCTTTGAGACCCGCTTTCGACTCTTGCACATTAATTTCTTTTAGAGAAGGAGATTTCAAGAAAGAATTATTCAAGCGATCTAACTCTTCCATTTTAGTTTTTACTTCCAAATCGATTAAACGAATTTGTTTTAATTGATGTTTAATTCCCATTCTTCACATCCTCTCTAATCTTTTGGGCTAACGTTGGACCAAAGTCTTCAGTATCTGATAAATAATCAAAATACTGACTGAAAAAGAATCGTTCACAATCCATCTTCACATTCCACGCTGTTCTATGATGCCTATTCTTGAAATGTTTTTCTTTTAGATTCCAATTGGAATCAACGACCTTTTTTGAAAGCAAGTACCTCAAGGTTGCTTTGTAATCATCAACAGCCCTTTCAATGATTCCGGCACATAATAAGTAATAACCTCTATCGTCCATTATTCACCTCACAATAGAGCTTCTAATCTATCGACTTGGAATCCTACCCAAGTTTGTGCTGGGTCGCCAATTTTGCCATCAATCACTACAACAGGGAGAGTCTTCCATCCATAATGCTTCAATAGTTCAAACGCACCGGGATTTGCTTCGATGTCGATTATTTCGAATTCAACCTTGTTTTTAGTCAACCACATCTTCGTAAACTCACATTGCATGCATCTCGGTTTAGAATAAACTGTTAACATCGAAGTCCTCCTTATCGACTGATAAACCTATCAAACTGTTGAAGTCAAAAATCGCACTTTTCTTCTTCCCATCAGACGCACTTACATAATTAAATGTAATAAGGCTCGTCACATATGATTCTTGTTCTAAATTAGTCACGTTTTCAAATCTTAATATTTTTCCATTTTCTAAAAATAAAGTTAGTTCCATATTTTTCATTCTCCTTTTCAAGTTCCAATTGATTTACTTTTTTGTATATGTTTTTAATGTGTTTATTTATATCGTCCCTAATCACGTTTGATATGAGATGGCAAACTTCTTCATGAGTAAGTTTACGTAACGCATCCAAATCAATATAGATGTCATATACGAATCGAATATAATTCAATTTATCTTTCTGAATCTTTCTCAATTTGAAGAATAGGACATCCCAATGTTTTATCTTATAGTGTGGAACTTCTAGTCCAACTAACTTTCCACTAGCTTTGTCTTCTTTGGTGTAGCCATGCAACTCGAACGAATATCCCTCGTTCGTCAATATATAATTGATCCGTTCTATCGTTGCCACATCCTTTCGAAAGTATCGAATATCCATTCAACTACATCGGCAATCGTATCTCCAATCCATTCAGCGATGTCGAAAACGATGTAAGCGAAGTTGAAGATGCAAACGAACAGGGCTACAAACAAGAACGATAGAATCACACCTAATGCAATCATCGTGATGTACATCTTTATTTCTCCTCCAAATCCACAAATGGATTGATATCTTCATCAATTTCATAAACTTTTCCTACTCAAATTTTACAAATGTCATCCAGTGTGTTGTCCCTCTTTGCTGGCCAAATAATGGATTGAACGGAATAGCGTTTAAAATATCTTTGACATTTACCTGGCAGTCTGACCATTTGAAAATCAATGTTCCGCCAACTCTCAAAACACGAATACACTCTTCAAATCCTTTTGCAAGATCTTCCTTCCAAGTATGCTTGTCTAATTGGCCATACTGGGCTTTCATTATCGAATTAGGTCCAGCCCATTTTAAATGAGGCGGGTCAAATACAACCAGGTCAAAACGGTTGTCTTCAAATGGGATGTTTCTAAAGTCACCAACGATATCTGGTTGAACATTAACCTTCTTTCCATGAATTTCAAATTGTTCTTTTCTTATATCCATAAATGTCGTGTGTGGCTCATTTTTGTCAAACCAGAACATTCTTGATCCACAACACACATCCAAAATTTTTACTTTTTCATGGTCTTGTATTTCGTTAATTGTTTTCATTTAAGCATCACCTTCCACAAATAATTCTTTGATTTCGTCACCGAATAATTCGATAGCACGTTCACAATCTGCTTGATTTTTGAAAAAACCGAATAATTGAAAATTGTTAGTGGTGCCTGTGTAAAAAATTGTTAACTTTGCTTTTCCTACAAAAGAAATATAATACTTTGAGTCTAAGTGACTTTTCCAATCAGGATTCCAATCCCCATTACACTCATCACGAAACGCTCTAAATCGTGTCAGTAGTTTTCTGCGTTTCACTTCTAGGTTGACCGCTTCTTCAGTTGTGAAGATGTTACCCTGTATCAAAGAAAGTTCATCAAAAAGATGGTTTGTCCATTCCATTTTTTGAAAATCCCCAGAGCTTTTCAACAAATAGTATTCATTCCCATTCTCGAACGGGCATTTCATTTTCCATGTATCTTCCTCTTTCTTAGAATTTTGAATATCATCCAATACTTTTGATAATTTATCTCCAAAATCAACAACCCATTTTCGAAATTCATCAGCTGCCTTCGACAACTCTTCCAACACATTTACATCTTGTTTCTTATCTTTCATCGTTATCCTCCATATCTTTTCAAAAACTTGAATTCACGTTCCATTTCACTTTCAATTCGTTCTTTGATTTTTTCTTTCACCATTTCGTTTACTTTTTTGAACCCGTATTTATCAATCAAAGCTTCATCAACATATGCATCGTAGTGATATTTCAATGCTTCACCAAATAATTTAGATTCCACGATATTGATTTGCTCTTCGAAAAATTGTTCTTTCAGCGATTCAACAATTGTATTCCGCAAATAATCATCAAAAAAAATGATTCTGAAGTTGACTTTAATTGTCATCGACATTTCAGTCATCGACATTTCCATTTTGTCCATATTTCTTCCTCCTCCTTTGCATCCAGCACTCGTTTGCTACTTTCCCACTCTCGACTAGGGAACGTGAAAGAATATAACGTTTCAAGTAACTTCTCCAAAAAATCACCTGGTTTACATTGTTCGCCGTATTCTCCATCGACTTCAAGTTCTCCATATTTCTCTTTTAAACTTTCAATTAAGTTATTAATTTTTAAAGACATTAGATCCCATCCCCATCGTCATCCATTCGATTATTTCAGTATGTTTCTCTATTCCCCCGTATAGGTTCATTGCATTGTCTATTGCCTTCAATAACGTTTCAAACCCAACTAAGAAAGCAAATCGTTCATCGTAACTCATCTCTTCAAGTTGACCGTAATTGATATCCTTTTGAAATTGTTTCATAGCTCCCAAGTACATCGAGACATCCTTGTACTTGCAATGTGCCACAATCAAGTAATGCACATCCTCTTTTAACCGTTCGAATTCACTCTTAACCAATAGACTTCACCGCCTGTTCTACTTTCGGTAGATTCTCTACAATCTTGTCTCTTGTTCCTGGTGCAATTGCGTACGGGTCTTTCATAAATTTGACTAGCGTGTTCGCATTTACTTTTAGTGCTCTTGAAGCAGCAAGCATCTTTTCACTCGAATCTTCAATCATCCCATGGATGTAAGTGATCGCTTCACCGTAATTCTCACCCATGTATTTAAATCCAGTCTTACTAATTCGTTCTTGGTACGGGTCCTTAACGATAATCCCTTCAATAGCATGCTCTTTAATAAATTCCAGCACTTCGTTCGTCGTTCCAAAGTGCATTGCTTGTTTAATGTCAGTTGTAAATTTATGCGTATATCGTGGATGGTTCTTTGCAAGATATCCCATCATGCTTGAGTAGTCTTCGATATGTTGGAAGTACCATTGTGGATATTTAGCGTCTCTAATGACGTACATTTTTATTTCGTTCATGAGCATCGCTCCTTTTCATTTGTTTAGCAGCTTCATCGATGTGTTCATAGACCATTCTCATTTGTCTAAGTGCGAATGGATGATTCTCGTATTTATCACACAATTGTCCGCTGGTTTTGAATACCCAATCAAAATATTGTTCAGACCCAAATCCCAAACGTTGAGCAGCTACTTCTTGAGCTTCAATCCAATCGACCACTTCATTCATGAATTTTCTATAATCTAATTTCATTCAAGCTCCTCCAATTTTACATAAACGCCACAGGGGTTACCCCAAAATTTTTCAATAATATTCGAAGCGATACCCGCATCATTTTCAAAGAACCCCAACTCCGCCAGACAATCCTGCGGCAGCTTGATGATATTATCAGTGTCGGGCTTTGTGATTTTCCACTGGCCAT
This sequence comes from Granulicatella sp. 572.rep1_STHE, assembly GCF_001073445.1. NCBI lineage: Bacteria > Bacillati > Bacillota > Bacilli > Lactobacillales > Carnobacteriaceae > Granulicatella > Granulicatella sp. 572.rep1_STHE. The sequence goes on from NZ_JVBO01000019.1 coordinate 115,098, forward strand.
TATAGGTGCCTTTTTTCATAGGATAAATCCACTTAGTGGTTAAGCGCAGCGGAGCCTTCAATTTATTAGGCGGAACGAAATGAGAGAAATATGCCATGAACTTAGCACGGGCAGCGACCACATCGTCCGGTTCATAGAATTGGGGCTGGCCATTTTTGATCGATACCTTTTTCTGCTGATGCGTAGTTGTAGGCAGCTCCATAGGAACGAAAAATTCAATCATGTTTCCCAACACCTCTCCATGCTTGCCATTGAGGGTCATATACGATGTATCCTGTAGACTTTAATTGTTTGAAAATCCATTCCATGAGTTCGGGCTGTTTTGAAATCCATTCAAGCACTTGTGACTGAGTTGGGTCGTATGGTTCATCTGGAAACAAATGATAGAGCATTGGCATCTCTTTCCCAACTTCCAACAATTTTGATTTTTTACGTGCCATATTTTTCTCCTTTTAAGTTTGTGAAATACCACACAGACTTTTCTTTTTTTATTTTCGCTTTTGTCCATGGTAGAAAGGACAGACATGGTGGGCGGAGTCTAAAGCCCACCTGTTCTGTTCCTATCATGGACGATGGACGATTCTTCGGACACTTCCCAATTACACACTCTTAGTGTTAAGGTTTGTCTGTCCGTGGACAAAGTCGAAGTTTGTCCCGAGTTTGTCCTGTCCAAGTACACCTTTTAGGTGAATTCGTTTTACTTCTTGGACACGGACAAAGTCGGTGTTTTGTCCTGTCTGTCCCGATGTCTGTCCTCGAGTTTGTCCTGTCCAAAAATAGGATTTTTTCCGAATTTACTTTTTGATAACGACATGCTCTCCATCTAATTCATACCCGTTTATTTCCTTGATTCGTCTCTTGAGAGTCTTCTCAGATATGCCCAAATATTCACAAAGTGCCTCTGAGGTGACTGGAGCGAGTCCATCATTTAGAGCTGAGTACGCTGTGTCGAATGCGATTTTTCTTTCTTCTTTTCTGTCTTGTTTCTTTTTATCAAAGTTCTTTTTCCAAGGCGGTGTTTTTGAATCATCCAACTCGATGTCATCGAGGATTCCTGTATCGTCCACAATATGAAGTGGATAACTGAACCACACATTTCTTGGTTTGAACTTAGCGAACTCTCGAAGAGTTCCATCCACACGCCACGCTGACATCGTTTGAATCTTGCTTGTTTCTCGATTGATGAGCTCGTTCGTTTGCCATCTATCTTGAATGTTTACGACCGCTTTCTCGAAGTGATTACGCATTGCGTATGGACTTCTCAAGTCGTCTAAACCGATGTACTGTTCCATGTACGGACGATTCATGCGATTGATGGCATCCTTGTAGATGTCGCAAGCTAATTGGTCGCATCGTTGTTGGATGATTTCATCCGTGAGCTCTAATTCCACTAAATCGACAAGGGCATCTGGGTCCCGAGCGAATACGCCCGAACCACTTGCTCTATCCATGGACTTCTTGCCACCTTGAGCACCTTTTGAGTGGTGGTGACAGTAGATGACTGAACATCCTAGCTCTGTCGCTACCTTGTCAAACTGATTCGTAAAGTGAGCCATCTGATCCGCACTATTTTCGTCCCCTGTTAAAACTTTATAGATTGGGTCGATAATTACAGCAATATAGCCTTTCTTGTGGGCTCGTCGAATCAGCTTAGGTGCAAGCTTGTCCATTGGGACGGTCTTTCCACGTAAGTTCCAAATATCGATGTTTGATACGTTTCGAGGCTCGATGCCCATTGCTGCATATACATCCTTGAAACGATGCAAGCATGAGGCTCTATCAAGCTCGAGATTGACATATAGAATCTTCCCTTGCGTACATTCCCAACCGAACCATTTCGAGCCCTCAGCGATTGCAATCGACATATTGATGAGACCGAATGACTTCCCAGCTTTCGAAGGTCCCGCAATCAACATCTTGTGACCTTGTCTGAGTACGCCTTTGATGAGTTCGGGTGCAAGCTCGGGCATATTGTCCCAAGTCTCGCTCAATCCTTCAGGATCCGGCAAATCATCGTTCAAATCTTCGATGTATTGATACCAATCGTCCCAAGACTTGTGTCCGATGTTTGTGTCAATGATGAATTGTTTCTTGCCATCTCTAATGAATCCCGGGAGACGACTCAATCGACTTGGGTTCTTGTTTTGTTCGTCTACGTTTAGACCGTTTTTCTTACAAATTTTGTATAGATAATCAACACGCTTCTTGTATTCCTCTTTGTTTGCTGCTTCGATTCGAACAATTGCATGGATGGACTTGCCACCACTATATACAAGTGTTGCAATTGGAAGTTCAAGCTCTCGCATGATTGCGTTTTGCTTCTCCAAATCCATGTTGTCCGATTCAACAAGAGCGTAGCGATAACTCACAACGTTATCATTTTTCACTCCTTGACCGTCCATTGGATTAAATCGAACCCATGCTCCTGCTTTTTCGTTGTAATCTCCTAAGACTTTTCCGATGTCTCCACCACATCTCTCAAGCTCGTCTATGAGCTTCCCTGCGGTTCTGTCATAATCTCCAAGCTGTGGAAGATATTTCTTAATCTCGCCAGTCTCAGGATTCGTCTTAGCGTAAGATTTTGTCGAATATGCAACGATGTCATCCGATTGGAATAGCGTGTCCAAGTATCGAATGATTTCTTGAACTGGATTCCAATTTTTAGGCTCATGGAATTCCTTCCCATCAATCCATGCTTTGTCCACAAATTTGTAGTCATTATCATATTGAATAGATGAATCCCATTCGAGAGCACCTCGTCCATCATCATGAGCTTGAGAAGGATTGAATCCTTGCTCGACAGCCATATGGAAGATTGTCCCTCCTGTGACTGGTGAGCCTGTCCCTTGGAACGTGTCCCATTTTTTGTAGCATTCCCCGGGATGATATCGTCCCGAATCTCGAGCCGACCATGATTCCCAATCTGATGCCGAATAGCCTTCATGTTTGAGAGCCATTCCGACATTGACCCATTCTTGATAATTGAGCATTGAGGGGTCGATGTATTCTAATAATTCAAGTAAGTTGTTGTCTTCCACTCAATCACTCTCCTTGATACGTATGGACATCGATGGTGTGAGGGACTCTCCACCCATTCGCAGCAATGCGATTGATGAGCTTAGATGCTGCTTCGAATTGCCACATTCCCACATTTCTGAATCCATAGCGTTCTAATAATCTGATTTGTTTTGGCGTTGTCAAACCCTCGTTTTGGCGTTTTGATAGGCGGTCAAGAATCTTCTGAGCCTTCCCAGCATTGCCAATCTCATCGGGCATGATTCCGAGTCTTTCTAATGTTTGAAGTTGTTTGTCTGAAGGTGGGCTCATCTCCCATCCAAATGATGGAACATAGCTCGTGAGGTCTTCGGCATGAATCGACATCTCGAATTGGAGCGGATCCACAAGCTTGCGTTTTCTCTTTCGCATCTCAGCGAGCTGTTTCGCAAGTGCTTCTTCTCGTTGTGCGGTCACATCTTCTTTTGCCACTTCTTCTAATTCAAGAAGCTCAAATTCTGCTCCTGTGTTCTCTTCAGTACGTTCCACCATCGCTTTTGCAACTTCTTCATTCTCAGCGATGAGGTGTGCTGGTCGACACAATTCATGCTTCTCTGTATGCCATAAGAAGTCGAGGAGCAAAAGATGTGTCTTCCCGGGATGTAACCTTGTTCCACGCCCTACCATTTGAGAATAAAGAGAACGAACTTTTGTCGGTCTTAACACGACCACACAATCAACGGATGGACAATCCCATCCTTCTGTCAGTAGCATCGAATTACACAAAACGTTGTATTTTCCGTTTTCAAAATCCTCGAGGACTTCCGCACGGTCTTTGGATTCTCCATTCACTTCCGCAGCTTTGAATCCCTTCGAGTTCAAGATGTCTCTGAACTTCTTGGATGTATTCACTAATGGAAGGAATACGACCGTCTTCTTATCCTTGCAATGCTCCATCATCTCGTTTGCAATTTGTTCCAAGTACGGGTCCAACGCATTCCCAACATCACTCGCTTTGAAGTCACCTTGTGACATCGAAACGCTCGAGAGGTCAAGATTCAATGGGATTGTGAGTGCTTTGATTGGGCTCAAATAACCTTCTTTGATGGCTTGCGGTAGTGTATATTCGTAGGCTAGCGAGTCAAAATATGTCCCTAGATTACGCATATCACCACGGTCTGGAGTGGCTGTCACTCCGAGTACGTTCGCACTATCGAAATGCGATAGAACTCGTTGATAGCCATCTGAGATACAATGATGAGCTTCATCCACCACAATCGAATCGAAATGGTCTTTCTCAAATTTTGCGAGCCTTTTGGGTTGTTGCAAGGTTTGAACGGATCCAACGACAACACGATTCCATGAGCCGATACTCGTTGAACTTGCTTTCTCGAGAGAGGTTTGAAGTCCTGTTGATTTAAGGAGCTTATCACTCGCTTGGTCTAATAATTCAGAACGATGAGCCAGGACGAGCACTCGCTCGCCCATTCTCACTCTGTCTTCGATTACTTTTGCGAACACAATTGTCTTTCCGCATCCTGTGGGAAGGACGAGAAGAGTCTTCTTGCGACCTTCTGCCCATTCCTGTTGAATGGACTCACGAGCCTCTTCTTGATATTTTCGCAATTCCATTCAATGTCCCTCCTTTTAGAATGCACCCCAAGATGGTTGTTGTGTTTGAGTTGCTTGTTGTTGATATTGTTGTTGTGGTTGTTGTGAACGATTTAAGACTTGACTTGGATTCACATCTTCGGGATATAACATCGCTTTGACTTCGTTGTATTCATTGTCTTTGTATTTACGAATTCCAACCTTGCACACTCCACGAGCCCCAATGATTGTGTTCCAATTCATCTTCAATGGTTCGCCTTTGCGTTTTTGTCCAATAGATCCGAAGAATGATGAAAGCATTCCTTCTGTGCTTGAGTGTAAGAATAGATTGTGTTTCAATTCTGCTTTTCCTTGAGGTGTTTCAATCTCGATACTTACGACCGCTTTTGGACACGCTGGGAGTTTACCGGGATTGTTAGGATTTGGTGTATGTCTTTGTCGTTCAAAGCCTTTTACTGTGAACTCATAGAGCCCCACAGGAAGCAAGATGAATGTTGAGTCTTGTTGGATAGTGTCGTCCCATCCAAATTCACGTTCGAAGTTGTTGTTGTATTCTGTCATAATTATTTACCTCTTTCTGTTGTTTGTTATTTGTTTGTATTTTCAATTGATTTCAAGACATCAGCCCAATTCGTTACCATGAACGCCCAATACTCTTGTGGGAAGTTCTCGATTGGTGTGTCTTGTGGGAAGTGTCCCTTCTTAAACGCTACATCTTGAAGCATCTTCGGTGTGACCGAAGCTTGAAGCATCAAGTCCTTCAATGCTTGTGGAATTTCGTTTGGAATTTTGATTGTCGATAATTCTTCGAAAGGATCCGATGTGACTTCTACTGGATTTGCATTTAATGGAATCGCTTGGTCTACTGTGATGCTCGCTGCAACATCTTCGATTGAAGTTGGTGCTTGTTCAACTTTTTGAACCTCTTGAGATGAGGAAGTGAAGATGTGAGCGATAGCAGCATATTCCATTGGAAGCTCATCTGGAAGTCCGTGTCGATTCTTCGCATCCCACGCTGGATGATGTGTTGTGTACATGACACGTTTTCCACCTGTCGCTTTCTTCTTCTTAGTTTCTGAGGTCATTACCATCGTCTTGTAATTACAGAATAGAAGTAAGTCGCACCATTCTTTGACTACGGGAGCGGTTTGTGAGCTCGTCTTCTTTCCTAGTTTCAACTCGTAGCGGTCGTAAGCTCCATCTTCATCGGGTTGTTCGAATTTTCGGAGTTGCGAATGTGCGGTCAAGACCACGTTGATGCCAATGTCCACTAATTCTTGAAGCTTATCTAATAAGCGACCCATCTCTTCTCGGACATACGTGTATCCATTCCCATAGCCGAAGTCTTCGATTCCTCTCTTGCCATGCATCGAGCACACACTCTCGATTGCTAGTGATTCAGCCCAATCGATTGTGTCGATGACTAATGTTTTGCAAACTGTTGGGTTTGCTTTCACGAATGCGATTTGATTCATGAGCATCGTCCATGATGTTGGTTTGTCCATACGTTTGACATCCATGTTCGATGTTGAACCTTCTGTGTCGATAAATAATGGATCCGGGAATTGTGCTGCGAGTGTTGACTTCCCAATTCCTTCGGTCCCGTAAATCACTACACGTTGGGCTCTTGCTTGTTTACCAGATGTTATGTTCATGTGATTTCTCCTTTCTTATCCTTAAAACTTCCAAGAGTTCGTTGGTTCTGTATCTTGGAATGGTGTGACGGTGTCTGATACGACATAACCATCCTCGATGATGATTTGGCATTCCTCTCCACTTGACACTCGAGTCGCAATGGCTTGAAGTCCCTCAGACTCTAACCACTTGCCGAATTCGTTCAATGTTGGAATGTCCATTTGTTCAAGCTTGTCCAAGAGCACAAATCCACATTCGGGTTTTAGCTTTCGAACGATGGCGGTTGCCACTCTTAATTGTTGAGAGCCACTCATGTTGTCCCATTTTTGCCCTTCAAAGACGAGTTCACCATCTTCAACAGAAAGTCCCGGCAACGGTAAGTCCGCACTATCGAGTAAGCTTGTGCGTTCGTCTCGAACATCTTGGATTTGTTTTGATAAGTTGTTGTATTGAGAACTGTATTGTTTTGCATCTTCTTCAGCTTTCTCTTTGTCGAGGTTTGCTCGAACTTTGCGATTGATTTCTTCGATATTTGAGATTGAGCTTTCAATCTCATCGGTTGATTCATCCACCAAATCTTCAATGGACTTGTTTGCTGCGATGTAGTCGCTCATTAGACTCTCGTGAGTCGCTTCTTCTTGTGCAAGTTGTTCTTTTAATTGTTTCAATCGAGCTTCTGAGAGATGCAACGAGTTCACGATATTTTCTCGATTTTGGCGTTTTTTGGCGTTCTCACCATTTCGAGCAAGAATCTCTTGTTGCTCATGAATCAAGTCCGCAATGCTTACTAATTCATTCGGAGCTTCGGGATATTGAGGTTGTTCGGCTGCGTATTTCTTTTTCTGATCCGCAATCTGTCCAATTGCTCTTCGCTCGTTGTATAGTCGTTCTTCTTTACGGTCTAGCTCCCACAATTTCTCCCCAACTCCGATGATTTGAAGAAGCGTGTTCGCTTTGTCCTTAGCACTTGATTCGATGAATTTAGGAAGGTTCAAAGCGAGCTCTTCCACGAATGAATCAAGCAATTGTTGACCTGCTTTCTGTCCGCTTGGATCCGTAACTTTCAAATCAGAGTTCTTGCCCTTACGTTCCACGATGAGTCCGTTTGATAATTCCAATCGAAGTGTTGGTGGATTCATGGACCCGTCACGAGCTGGCTTGCTTGGTTTGTACTTATTGCCACCCAATGCCCAAGCAATGGCATCGAGGACACTTGTTTTTCCTTGATTATTATTACCACCGAGAATTGTGAGTCCGTTTGATGTAGGCTCGATTGTGACCGCCTTGACACGCTTCACATTCTCGATTTCTAGCTTGTTAATTTTTACTGTCATTTATTCATCCTCCATCTCCAAATAAAATTTGAATGATTCTGACATTAGTTTCAAATTCAAATCATCCAATCCAAACAGTTCTACCATTTTAGAAATAGTTTGCAATGAAGCGATGATGTCAAAATCTAAATCTTTGTATTGTTTAATCAACTCTAGTAATAAGATGACAAATTCTTTTTCTTTTTTAGTCGCTTTACTCATTGATTTCTCCTTATTTTATTTTTATAATGTAGTTAGTTAGTTTAGGAAGTCGGTGATTGTTTCATCGGCTTTTTTTGTTTTCGCTTTTCGTTTTGGCATGAATTAGTATTATTTTTCCTCCTTTGTTTTCCATGTGTCTTGAAAATCGGGCTCCACATATTGTCCACTTCTAATTAGATTCACTTTTGATTCGTGCTGCTCAACCGCCTTTCCAACTAAGAGAACGATGCTCATCATTGCGATAATGAGTCCAAACGATAGGATGTACCATTGAAGCATCCATCTCATTAATGGAATGAATCGCACTCTTGTTTTTCTTTTTCGTCTCATCTATGCCAATCTCCTTTCAAATTCTGTTCTTGTCATCTTGGTTCCGTATCGATTCGCCCAATTGATTCCTTCAAGTTCGAGGAATCGTTCGAACAATTCGATGTTGATGTTTACATCGTTTCGTGAGATCCGCACATAAGCATCAGCATATTCGCTCTTCTTGATTCGGTTCACGATTGTCTTCCACTTCGATTCCGTGTTGTATCTTGGATACATTTCTTGGAATTCTTTTTTTGAAATAATCTTTTTGCTCATGTTACCTCCTTATCTCAGACTGAGATATTTCTATTTAAAAAAAATATCTTCAACACTTTTATCCAATTCTCGAGCTATAATATCCATTTCATAATCTTTGAATGGGTATTCTCCAGCCTCCTTCTTTTCGTATTGTCGTCGGTCTAAACCGATTAGATTTGCCATATAACCAGTTGTAAGCTCTCGACCTAATCGTTCTCGTCTTAACTCAGATTTTGGTTTTAAGTGTTTTTTTTGCAATCTCTTTTTGTCGGTCATCCACTCACCTCCTCTCTTATTTTCAGGTCTTTTGTAAACCTCGTGACACTAATATATCTCACATTGAGATATTTGTCAATACTTTTTATCTCTTTTTGAGATATTTTTTTTGCTTTTTTTATCTCATACTTATATAATGTTATCAAATCAATGAATCTGGAGGTTTTTACTCATGAACATTTTAGGTGAATCAATTAAAAAATTGAGATTAAATCAAAAAATGACACAATCTGAACTCGGGAAGTTAACTGGTTTTAAACAAAATACAATTTCTCAACACGAAAAAGGAAAAAGAGATATTGATGAAGGAGATATATTGAAATATTGTCGTGCTCTTGGAATAAGCCCACAAGATTTATTTGATATGAGTAGCAATAAACGAACTTCCAAAGAGTTATCGATAATATACAACAAACTAGAATCCAAGAGACAAAATAAAGTATACGACTTCGCTTCACGCCAATTAGATGAACAAAATGGAATCCAAGAGGATAAAGTGGTTTACCTCGTTCGTGGTCGTCAATCTGCTGCCGGATCCATGATTCATGTGGATGATGTGGATGCTGAGATGGGTGTGCTTCCCTCTTCTATCGTTCCAAATGGTGCGAATGAGCTAGTTCAAATCACTGGTGATTCGATGGAACCTATCATAAAGAAAGGCTCTGAAGTATATTTAAGATATCAACCAATTGTTGAAGATGGAGAGATTGCTATTGTTAGAATCGAAGATGATGGAGTTACATGTAAGTATCTCTATCGTGATGGAAAGAATATTATTCTCAAATCTGAAAATCAAGAGTATGAGGATATAGTTGTGGATGCTGAAAAAGTTTCAGTAATTGGTAAGGTCTTATTATAGGAGGGATATTATGCAAAAATTCAGAAAAATTGAAAACATTACAATCGATGAAGAAAACAAGAAATTTAAAATGGACAAAGTTGTAGTACCTAACTCAGAGAAAAGAGGTTGTTTATCTAAGCTTCTTTTAATTTCAATTACTAATATTTTTTATCCATTTTTCAAAAAGGGAGAAAAGAAAAATACTGATTGGTTTTCATTCGATGACTTGGTTAGTTATGAATTGATTCAAAACGATGATGTCGTGGTAACTGGAGGTGTTGGTAAAGCTGTTGTTGGTGGTGCTGTCATGACCGCATTGGCAGGTGGATTATGGGGAATGACTGGAGCTGTTGTTGGTGGTGTTACTGGAAAGAAAAAACAATCAAAAAAAGTGAATTATCTAGCTATTAGAATAACGTTAAATAGCTTTGATTTCCCTTGCTGCTTTATTTACTTAATTGAAAAACCAACGAAAAGTAATTCGAAAGAATATAAGAAAGTTATAGAGAACGCTCAACTAATTTTAAGTACATTAGATTTAATTACGCATCATAAAGGGTGATTGAATATGTATATAGAAGAACGACATGGGAAGGATGGCATCAAGTATCGCTATTGTGAGAAATTCTATGACCCAAGATTCGATAAATGGCGTCGCAAATCAGTCACGTTCAGTAATAAAACTCGTGAGACTAGGAAGAGAGCTCAAGAGATACTTGCGAATGCCATTCAAAAAGAACTTGGGAATGTGGTGATGGATAGTCGAACGATTCATTCGGTCATAGAGGAATACAAGAAAATATATAAGAAAAACGTGAAGCGAACCACGTTCTTGTCCGTAGAGACACAATACGAAGAATTTGAAGAATTCATTGATTCAAAGAGAATTATCACTACAATCACAACTCAAGACTTGAATCGATTCTTTGATTTTCTTCTATATCAAAAGAATCTAGCAAATCAAACAACATCGACTTATAAGTCACGTTTGAATAAGTTGTTCCAATATGCTGTCAAAAATGGATACATCGAGACGAACCCAATCGAATCTTGCATCATCGAATATAAAGTTCGAACAGAATCTAAGAAGAATCCCAACAAGTTCTTGGAGGATGACGAATACAATCGTTTGATTGAATATACTCGAAAGCTCAATCTAAGATATTCGATGTTTTTCGAATGGATGTACATGACAGGGATGCGAGCTGGTGAAGCTCTTGCCCTCACTTGGGATAAAATAGATTTAAAATCAGAGCCTCCAGTCGCACACGTATCTTCAACGCTAGAATACCACAAATTGAAAATCAAGGATGTATATGCGAGTACTTCCCCAAAAACGACCGCATCGATCCGTTCGGTCTCGCTCCCAAATAGATGCATCGAGATTCTTGCTCAAATTGAAGAATTAGAGGGCTCGAATCAAGGATTCATCTTCACTACATCCAAACACACCCCACTATCAATTACAGCTTTAAATGCGTTCTTACGGACACATAGAGAACGAATGGGAATCAATAAGAATATATCTACACATATATTCAGGCATACACACATCTCGAAGCTTGCGGAGATGGGATTGCCACTATATTCAATTCAAGCTCGAGTTGGGCATGAGAACAGTCAAGTGACTGAATCCATCTACTTGCATATCACCAAGAAGATGAAAGACGAAGTATATAATGCAATTCAATTCATGTGAAAAGCTTGCCCCCATTTTGCCCCCAAAAGCAATTTTCCCCCAAAAATATCAAACCACAGAAAAAATAGACAAAAAGAAAAAGCCTTGATAAATCAAGGCTTTTCGTGTTTCTATTAACGACGACGTTCTTGGATACGTGCTGCTTTACCACGTAGGTTACGTAGGTAGTATAATTTAGCACGACGAACTTTACCGTAACGAACTACTTCGATTTGTGCTACACGTGGAGTGTGTAATGGGAATGTACGTTCCACACCAACACCGTTAGAAACTTTACGGACTGTGTAAGTTTCGCTGATGCCAGCACCACGACGTTTGATAACAACGCCTTCGAAGATTTGGATACGTTCGCGAGTTCCTTCAACAACCTTAGCGTGAACACGTACAGTGTCACCAGGGCGGAATGCAGGAATATCAGAACGTAATTGTTCTTGAGTTAATTCTTCGATTAATTTGCTCATGTTTTTTCTCCTTCCAACAAACATTCATGACTTGGCCGCTTGTCCAATCAGCGGAATATCGTTATCTCTGAGTGAAGTCTCACTCACTCGAAATATATTAGCATACTTGCATTTCAATTGCAAGCAAATTACAGAGAATTTCTTAGTAAAAATAAGACTTACGAATGCTCTTCGCAGCAGTGTTCATCCGCTAAATTATAAAGTTGTAATACATGATGATCTTCTAAGGAGTACCAAACATGTTTTCCAACTTTTTCTGCCTTCACGATATGGTGGGCTCTTAGTTTTTTTAACTGATGAGAAATGGCAGATTGCTCCATCCCCGTACATTTCATCAAGTCTTCCACACATAAAGGTTCTTTTCGAGTTAAAAGCGTAATGATATTCAACCGAGTATTATCTCCTAGAAGTTTAAAGAGTTGCACCATTTCTGCTCTACCCGAATCGTTTTCGATCACCTTTTGAAAAACTTTTATTTCTTCTGGACTTAAATGTTCTCTCATTTAACATCCCTCTTCTTCCTTAATTTGCTCCAGTAACTTTTCTTCTTCTTTTGAAAGTTCATATTTTTCCAGTAAATCCGGTCTTCTTAAATAAGTTTTACGAAGGGATTCTTTCATTTGCCACTCCGCAATTTTTGCATGATTCCCACTAAACAATACTTCAGGAACTTCCATCTCTTTATAAACTCTTGGGCGCGTATATTGCGGATGTTCCAACAATCCTGTGGAATGAGAATCTCCTACTGCGGAAGCATCATTTCCTAATACATCTGGCAAAAGTCGCACCGTTGCATCAATCATCACGGTTGCGGCTAATTCCCCACCTGTTAACACGAAGTCTCCTATTGAATATTCATCCGTCACTAGCGTACGAATCCGTTCATCATATCCTTCATAGTGGCCACAAATAAATACCAAATGCTCTTCCTTCGACAACTCTTCGGCATCCTTTTGCGTAAATGTCTTTCCAGATGGATCCATTAAAATCACACGTGGAGTCGTCTCAGGAGAACGCTCACGAATGGAAGCGAGCGCTAAATCAATCGGCTCCACTTTCAGAAGCATCCCAGCTCCTCCACCGAATGGATAATCATCGACATGATTATGTTTATTATTTGAAAACTGACGGAAATTCGTTGTTTCAAACTCGATTTTCCCGGCTTCAATGGCCTTCCCGATAATCGATTGCGTCATCGGTCCTTGTACCATTTCAGGGAATAATGTTAATACATCAATCTTCATCTTAATCGATCAACCCTTCCAATAAATGGATATAAGCTTTCTTTTCTTCTTTATCAACTTTATAAACGACTGGTTCAATAAATGGAATTAAGAGTTCTTTCTTTCCTTTTTGTTTTACAACCCAGACATCATTTGACCCTGGAGAAAGAATTTCAGTCACTTTTCCAAGCACTTCCCCTTCATCCGTTACGATTTCGAGTCCGATAATTTCATGATAATAAAACTCGTCCTCTTCCAGCTCCGTTAATTGCTCCTGGGCTACCTTAAGGAGACATTCTTTGTATTTTTCAACATCTTCGATACGGTTCATTCCTTCGAATGTTAATAAATCAAAGTTTTTATGACGACGATGACTAGCCACTGTCACAAATGTAAGAAATTCCCCATCTTTAAAAATCGCTAATTCTGTTCCTTTTTTATAACGTTCTTCAGCAAAATCGGTCGTCGAAATCACTCGTACTTCTCCGCGAAGACCTTGAGTATTTACAATTTTCCCTACTTTATAAAAAGTTGTCATTCTATTTCCTCCTTAAAAGAGTCGCTCAACAATTATTTTTAATGTGGTATCTGAGACTTCCACATCATAATCGTCAATACATTGTCCAAGCATGCAATAATTTTTATCACGATTATGCGTTCCCATCAATGAACTATACATCGAATCTAATTCTAAGTGCTTTTCTACTGACAGCCCTGCTTCTAATAAATCTAAATCTTTAGGTAATTTTGTATACGGAGCAGTACACGTAATCGTTGCTTTCTCATGCGGCACATAAGATACATGTGCAGTCACATCATACAATTCATGATACAGGAAATAATCCACCATTTCCTTTACGATACGTTTTACAAAATCCTTTTCTGTTGCCATTATCCCTCTGCCTTTCTTTCTTTCATCTCTTGACGAATGCCTTCAAAAATTTCAAAAATTGGTACGAGAACCGCTGCGACGAATCCTCCTGCAAACCCATTATTATACAGATTTAGCCCACCATGCATTACAACCACATGGCTTACTAGTGTAATATGAACAAATCCTGCTATCATCCCCGCAAGCGGCCCATAATAACCACTAACCGGAGCAAGTGTCGTTCCAAAAATCGCTGCAATAAGTGCGCTCGTACTTGTAGGTTCTACTCCCGTCAAGTAAGAACCAATCATAATCCCCACTAATACTGGAACCGTATTTTTCACTTGGTTCCCAAAAGCTCCAAAGCTCATTACACCAATTATACTTCCGACAATCGGACCATTTAATTGGCCACCATTCATAAGGACATATCCTAATAATATAAATCCTATAATACTCATGTTCAGTGTCACTGTTGCCAGATTCGTCATTTCAACAAAATCACTTGGCAAACGTCCTGAAAGCTTTAAGAGTAACTTAAAATGATATTTTTCTTTCTTTTTGAAATGTAAATAGAAACTTGGCACTATCAAAATCACACAAAATCCGATGAGCAGTTGATACAAAATCAATGGACTTTGTGTACTTGTTAGTGTTCTAGTCTCTACTTCAATTCCAAATGCATTCATAAATCCTAGAACAACCATTCCAATAATTCCAGCTGTAAACCCGACATTATACAAGCTGAACCCTTGATGGAACCCTAGAAACTGTGTTGATAGTTGAGGTAAGATGAAGCCAATAAATATTCCTAAAGCATAGGCGATTAGAACGCTCCATCCTTGTGGTAGAACTCCGCTAAATGCTAAGAAAGAGATCAATGGGCCCAAAGCAGATCCAAACAATCCAACAATGACATAATTTCGATAATTTTGCTTCGTTACCTTCGTATAAATCCATACCCCTATCATAAATGGGATACTATTGAAGAGATTCTTCCCGAAAAATGAGAATCCAGCAAGCATGCCCAAACTTCCAATCACTGTTCCGTTTAGAGGAATTTCCAGTTTTTTATAACTATAAATACTGATACCGAGCATAATCGCGACATTTAACAAGGTACTTCCAACAGACGCAATTTCCATATAATCGGTAAACAACTGACTTGGCGATACTAATATCGTCATCATCCCACTCACTAACGACTGTGGTGATTCGATGACAAATGCTAGTATCATTAGCATTACGGACAGGCCGAATAAATAATAATATTGTCGATTCATCTGTTTTTTTAATATCGGCTTTTTCTTCATACGGTCTTCCCTTCAACTATAATATTACTTATTTATCATAACAAACTCACGGAAAACAATCAAAAAACCAAGTGCCAACAACAACAAAAGAACACTCATTATAATGTATACATTATAATGAGTGATACCTTATAATGTATCACTTGTTGTTTCCGTTTCTCCCTCTCGTTGAAGTTTTGCAGAAATCCATACTTTTTTATAATTACTAAACGATGACGGAGAATGCTACGGATTTTATACTAGCAGTACTGGGGGATAGCATTCAAAGTGAATTATGGACTCTTAAAAATTCATTTTTTAGAGTCCATTTGAATCTTGAAAGTGCTTGAGACTACAGGCTCAAGCCGGTGCCCCAGTACAGCTAGTATAAAGAAATCCGTAAGCATTCTCCGTCATCACCATTCTTATTCACTTATAGCACAAAAAAGCCCTGGATTTCTCCAAGGCTTCATCGTTTTATTTAGGCTTCAATACTTAAACGAACACGTTTTGGTCCACGAGTACGAACACTATATGTAATCGTACGAATCGCACGAGCCACTCGTCCTTGTTTACCGATCACGCGACCGATATCTTCAGGATTTACGTGTAAAGTATATTCCATGAATTCATCTGATTCAGAGATGTCAATACGAACATCTTCAGGGAATTCTACTAATGGTTTAACCATTGATAATACTAATTCACTAATATCAGGCATTCTTTTCACCTCTCCATCGAATTGTCGACTTTATGGAAATTACTTAGAAAACTTTGATTCGTGGAATTTCTTCATGATACCTTGTTGTGATAACAAGTTGCGAACTGTATCAGAAGGTTGAGCACCGTTAGCTAACCATTTTAATGCTAATTCTTCATTGATTGAAACTTCTGCTGGGTTTGCTACTGGGTTGTATGTTCCAACTGTTTCGATGAAACGACCATCACGTGGTGAACGTGAATCAGCTACAACTACACGGTAGAAAGGATTTTTCTTAGAACCCATACGTTTTAAACGAATTTTAACTGCCATTATTTACACCTCCATGTATTAATCTCACAGTTACATAGTGTATCAGAAAGAAGAATGCTTGTAAAGTATTTTATCTTTACACCATTGAAAAATTGTTCTAAAAATGCTCTAAACCCTATTAAAACAAGTAATAAATAGAATTTTATGCATATTTTTGATATACTGGATAAAAATATGTATAAACGAAAAGAGTTGAAATTATGTCAGTTCAGAACCAAACTCCAGATTGGCGCGAGGCTCTACTAACTTTTTGGAATAAACCTATATTGAAAAATATTCGATTTATTTTTAACATCGCTTATTCAGTTCTAAAAAATATTTTTGTAATTGCGATTTTATTCTTAATGCTATTAGGAATATTTGGTGGTGGAATTGGATTAGGATATTTTGCAAGTTTAACTTCCAATGAAGAGCCCCTTACCCAAGAACAAATGAGTGACGCAATTGGAAATCTTAATTTAATCTCTAGTTTCCATTATAGTGACGGTACAAAAATTTCAGATGTGAATTCTGATGAACTACGAATTGTAAAACCTCTATCAGAAATCTCTCAATACGTGATTGATGGAATTATCTCAACCGAAGATAGTTCATTCTACGAACACAATGGAATCGTACCAAAAGCTTTACTTCGTGCTATTCTCCAAGAAGCTGTTTCTTCTGGATCAGGCGCAACGGGTGGTTCCACTCTTACGCAACAATTAATTAAGCAACAAATCTTGACGAGTGAAGTTACTTTCAAGCGGAAAGCCAACGAAATTCTATACGCATTACGTCTTGAAAAACACTTTACAAAAGATCAAATTTTAGAAGCCTACTTAAATGTTTCTTCATTTGGTCGAAATCATAATGGATTAAATATCGCCGGAATCGAAGAAGCCGCTCAAGGTGTTTTCGGTGTGGCTGCAAAAGATTTAACCTTACCACAAGCTGCTTATCTTGTTGGGATGCCACAAAATCCAATTGTGTACACCCCATACACAAACCAAGCTACCTTAAAAGAAGATACTTCTGCGGGTATTGAACGGATGAAATTTGTTCTCTTTAGTATGTATCGTGAAAACAAAATTACTAAAGAACAATACGAAGAAGCTCTAGCGTATGACATTACAAAAGACTTCCTTCCGCCAAAAGAAATTTCTTCAGATAGACAATCTTATCTATACCAAGCTGTAAACCGTGAAGCGATTAAAGTTTTAATCACTAAAGCAGCTCAAAAGAATAAACTAACTTATGATGAAGTTCGTAATGACTCAGAGCTTTACAGCAAATATTACGATGAAGCAAGTCGTGAGCTAAGTTCTTCAGGATATAAGATTACATCAACAATCGATCAAAAAGTCTATGACGCAATGCAAAAAGCTATTGCAAGTTATGGAAACCAAATTGGACCAACGTATAATACACAATATGTTGATCAAAATACTGGAGAAACAAAAACACAAACAGAACCTGCTCAAAATGGAGCGGTTATGATTGAAAATAAAACAGGTCGTATTCTTGGATTTGTTGCTGGTCGAGATTTCGAATCAAACCAAGTAGACCACGCGTTTACTACGCACCGTTCACCAGGTTCAACTATTAAACCAATCTTGGTTTATGCTCCTGCTATTGAAAATAATCTGATTTATCCAGCAAGTATTGTTCCAGATACTAAAGTAAGTATTCCTCAAGGAAACGGAACTTACTGGCAACCGACAAACTACGGAAACACAATAACGAACCAATTCTTAACGGTCCGTTATGCACTATTCCGTTCGTTTAACAATCCTGTTATTAAGATTTACCAAACAATGCTTCAAAAAGGCATTAACGCAGGTGAATACTTGAAGAAGATGGGCATCAAAGGGATTACTGAAGATGAGTATCAAAATATCGCCCTCTCCATTGGGGGAACCAGAACTGGTCCGACTGTTTTAGAACAAACAAGTGCCTTCTCTACTTTAGCAAATGGTGGTGAACACCACGATGCATACTTAATCGAGAAAATTGAAGATTCCAGAGGAAATGTTGTCTACCAACATGAAGACAAAAAAGAACGTGTTTTCTCTGACGCAACGGCTTATTTAACAACGAATATGCTTCAAGACATCGCAAATTCGACTCAATTCTACAATATGAAGGGAAATATGGGCTTCAGTTCAGACTTGGCTGGTAAGACTGGTACTTCTGAAAATGAAATTGATAACTGGTTTGTCGCATATACCCCAACCGTAACGTTAGGTTCTTGGATTGGATACGATAACTTCTATAATGCCCGTTATGCTATTACTGCTGGTGATGGATACGGAGAACCAACTACTAGAAGTCAACGTCAATGGACTTACTTAATGAAGGCCGCTTATGAAGCAAATCCTGAATTAATCGGTAAAGAAACAACCTTTAAACAACCAGATTCTGTTTATCGTGATTCTGTTGTATCCACAACAGGTACGAAAGCCGGAACATTCAAAGCTGAAAACGGCGGAACCTACTCGATCAGTGGTGGAATGACGACCGACTGGTTCAAGAAAGATTTCCCACCGATGAATCCTTTCTACAACTTCGCTATTGGAGCTACTCCTGAAGAAATGAATAACTTCTGGAATAAAGCCACTCCTAAAAAAGAGGAGAAGAAAGATACCAAGAAGGACGAAAAGAAAAACGAGAAAAAAGACGAGAAAAAAGATGAGAAGAAGAATGAAAAGAAAGAGGAAACTACTCAATCTCCTTCTACTCAAAGTCAAACGACTCGATCAAACTAATAAAAAAGGCTGGACAATGTCCAGCCTTTTTATTGTGGAATTTTTAAATTTAGACTACTTATTTAGTAGTATTTCTCCATTCAATCTTGTATGGTAAAGTGATTTCAGACTCTACGATTTCTTCTTTATTCATAATCTTTGTTAAAAGACGCATTGCAACGGCACCAATATCATATAAAGGAGGTGCAATCGTTGAAAGAATTGGACGAGTCATTTTCGTTAATTTAGAATTGTTGCTTGAAACCAATTCAAATTTTTCAGGAACTTTAACGCCTAAATCGATTAATCCGTTTAATAATCCTACTGAAGTTTCATCATCAGTTACCACCGCAGCAGTCGCACCTGCTTTGTGGATGCGTTCAGCTACAGACTCCCCTGCATGATAGGTTAGAGGAACTTCGTAAACTAATTTTTCGTCAAATTTAAGTCCTGCTTTTTCTAAAGCAGCTTTATATCCTTCTAAACGGAAATCAACTGAAGCTACATTTTTCATTGCAGCAGTGACAAAAGCAATTTTCTTATGTCCATTTTCAATTAAAGTTTCCACTACTTCTCTTGTCGCTTCATTGAAATCGATATTTACTGAAGCAATTTCATGTTCTGCATCCATTGTTCCCGCTAACACAATCGGTGTTTTTGAACGAACAATTTCAGCACGTAATTCAGGTGTTAGATGGTTTCCCATGTATAAAATTCCATCTACTTGTTTAGAGAACAAAGTATTTAACACTTGAATTTCTTTATGATTATTTTGGTCTGAGTTTGCTAAAATGATGTTATATTTATACATTGTAGCAATGTCATCAATCCCACGAGCTAAACTAGCAAAATAAAGGTTTGTAACATCAGGAATAATAACTCCCACAGTCGTTGTTTTTTTACTCGCTAACCCACGCGCAACGGCATTTGGACGATAATCCAATTCGTCAATTACATCTAAAACTCTCTTACGAGTTGCTGGTTTAACGTTTGGATTTCCATTAACAACACGCGATACTGTAGCCATGGATACGTTCGCTTCACGCGCAACATCATAAATCGTAATTGTTTGCTTTTCCATCTACAAATCTCCTTTGTGCATCTTTTCATCTATCATTAGGGTAGCACTTTCATAAAATTAATGCAAGCGTTTAACGAAAATTTTCAAAAACTTTTTGAAACTATTTACATTCTTGATATAATAAGTATGCTACAATAGTTTTAAGGAGATGATTTATATGAATTTAAACCCTACTTTCAAACAACTAGAAACTGAATTATCAAAACAAAACAATCCGATTGCTCTAATCCAAAATCCTGAAACCATTCGTCTTTTAACGAATTTTTCAACAGATCCTCATGAGCGGATTGTGGCTCTTGTATACTCACCAAGCGCTACCCCACTATTATTTGTCCCCGCATTGGAGCATCAAGTGGCTCAAAAAGCGGAACCAGATTTTATCGTGAAAAGCTATCACGATCATGAAGATGGATGGAAGCTCCTATCAGATGCGATTAAAGAACACTTCCCTGCAGAGCCAAATTTCGCTGTAGAAAAAGTGGACTTCTCTCTTTATGCCGCAGAACAAGTTCAAAAGCATTTTAAGGATGTTCATTTTTCTGTAGATTTAACGCCAATCGTTCAACACCTTCGTCTTGTAAAGGATCAAGAAGCCGTTGAAAAATTGGTCTACTCTGGAACCTTTGCTGACAAAGCGATTGAAATCGGGAAGAACGCCTTAAAGGTAGGCATCAGCGAACGTGAAGTGGTAGCCATCATCGAATTTGAAATGAAAAAACTCGGCGTCTCTCAGATGAGCTTTGATACCATGGTGCTCTTTGGAGATCACGCGGCAGATCCTCACGGTGAACCTGGAGACCGCACCCTTAAAGAAAATGAATGGGTTCTATTTGACCTTGGTACAATGGTAGATGGGTACGCAAGTGACATTACACGTACCGTCTTCTTTGGAAATAGCCAGGACAAGGATCCACGTCATCAAGAAATCTATGATATTGTACAAAAAGCGCATGACACAGCCATTGCAGCTATAAAACCAGGGATGAAAGCAAGCCAAATCGATAAAATTGCTCGCGATATTATTACAGAAGCAGGATACGGTGAATATTTCATCCATCGCCTTGGACACGGGATTGGCCAAAGCGTACATGAATTTCCTTCAATCATGGAAGGAAATGATATGGAACTCGTTGAAGGTATGTGTTTCTCTGTAGAACCGGGTGTTTATATTTCAGGTGACTTCGGTGTTCGTATCGAAGACTGTTTAGCTGTTACCGAAAATGGTTCAAAACTCTTCACTAAAGTAAAATATGATTTTTAGACAAACAAAAAAGGCTGGGGAATTTCCCAGCCTTTTTAAGGATGCATTATTATGCTTCTTTTTTAGCTTCTTCTTTCACATCTTGAGCTTTTTCTTTTACATCTTCTGCTAATTCAGCAACCACTTCAGCTGACTCTTCTTTTTGTTTAGAGAAGTTTTCTTTTACTTTATCAACTGTTTCGTTGAATTGGTCTTTTAAGTTTTCAGTATGTTTAGAAACTTGTTCTTTTAGATGAGAAGCTTGTTCTTGTAAGTTAATACGAATATCTTGAGTTGAAGCTTTGGCAACTTCAGTGAATTCTGCTCCTTTTGCTAAGGCAATTTCACCATATTCTGACAATTGTTCTTTATAACGATCAGCTTCTTTTGCTAAATCTTCACGTAATTCTTTTCCTGATTTTGGTGCAAATAGCAATGCAGTTACTGCTGCTGCTGTTCCCCCGATTAATGCTCCTAATAAAAATCCGCATTTTTTACTCATGTTCAACACTCCATTTCATTAATTATATTTTTTTCTTTTTGGAAAAAAATGCTCTTCCGAAGTTAACTGCCGTAGCTACACGACTCGTTTTAGAAAGTTTTACTGCTTTTGTTGCTAGATTTCGTGAAGATGCATTCACATCTGAAATTGTCACACCTAAATCTCCAGCTGCAGTAAATAATGGATCAGTGGCTTTTAATTTGCCATTGATATCGTCCACCAATACATTGGCTTTATTTAATAACCCCTCTACTTCAATTGAGAGGCTGTCTACATCTTTAGTAATAATCTCTAATGAATGATTCATGTTCTCAACGGTTTTATTTAATTTTGATAAAATCGGTGATACTTTGACAATCACAAAAACTACTAAGGCTAATAAAGCACATGCAGCTATTAATGCAGCAATCTCAATACCTGTCATTGAGCCATTCCTCCAATCTTCTAGTATGATTCAATCATAACACTATCCCTTTAAAATTACCATCAAATTCTTTGTAAAATGAATCTCTTTCATTCGTTTTTTTTGTATGCTACACTAATTGTATTCAAATTTAAAGGAAGACTTATTATGCGTGTATTTTTATGGTTCGATTCCATCTCTAATTTCTTTATCAATTATTGGAATGGGATTGAATGGGAATCTATTTTATCTAATCTTTTTACTAAACTACTCTCACTAGTCATTTTATTTTTACTATTTTATTTAGGAAAAAAACTAGCCCATTTTCTCTTTAAGAAAACCATTCTCTCTTCTATGAGAGTCTCTACTCAATCGGAAAGTCGCAAGAAAACCATTCTTAAATTATTAGAGAATATGTTGGATTATTTCTTATATTTCATTTTGATTTATTGGATTCTTTCGATTATCGGAGTCCCAATTTCTAGTTTACTAGCAGGTGCCGGAATCGCTGGGATTGCTTTAGGTCTAGGAGCACAAGGTTTCTTATCAGATGTCATCAATGGATTATTTATCTTAATGGAACGTCAATTTGAAGTAGGAGATGCGGTTTTAATTAATTCTATTTCTGGGACGATTGCAAGCGTTGGCGTTCGTACAACCCAAGTTCGAGGATATGATGGAACCCTGCATTACATTCCCAATCGCAACATTACCGTCGTTAGCAACCAATCTCGAGGAAATATGAGAGCTTTAATCGAACTTCCACTCAATAGTAATGTTGATTTAAAAACGGTCTATGAAACCATTGAAGCCGTGAATACTCGATATGCTAAATCGGATGAGGCTCTAGCTTCTGCACCAAATATTGTGGGCCCTCAAACCAAACCAACTGGACAATTTGTCTTCACGATTTCTATCATGACGAAGAATGGATTGCAACATGCCACTTATCAAAAATACTTAACCTTATATCAAGAAGCATTATTAAAAAAAGGAATCGACCTTTCGACTCCAACGATTCCCTATCTGACAAAATAAAAGAAGGCGAAAAATTTTCGCCTTCTCTTTTTATTTTTCAACTAAATCAAATTCTCTAGTTAATTCATGAACCATGAAATTAATGCGTTTCAACACTTCTTTTCTGGTTACGATCCCTAAAAATTCTTGGTTTTCATTCGTAATACAAATAAAACTTTGATCCACCAAATCCCTCAATACATCTTCCATATCTGTATCAACGAAAATCGTTGGAAACTCCGTCTTCATGACATCACGAACTTTATACTTACTGAGTTGATTCATATGAATTTGTTCGACTCCAGTAATCTTTTGCAAAATCATCGCTAAAGACACTAAGCCTACAATTTGATTTTCTTTATTCAAAACGGGGATTAAAGAATATCGTACATTCGTAAGAACTAACATGGCATGCTCTAATGTATGGTCTTCTTGTAGAATCGCTACATTCTCAGCATCAATAAAGAGCTGCTCTCGATTTTCCAATAATAATTCTTGTATTCTCTTATGAATCAAGTGTATAACCTCCTTCAGGGCTCCAAGTATAGTTTAAAACTAAATCATCTAATACTTCATGCTTCGTCGTATAATACGTTAAACGAATTTGTTCTTTTGATAAAATCTCTAATACAGCATAACTCGCAGTTCCTGAATAAGTCCCTCTTGGAAAATTTGTCGATCCTGAATTAATACATAAAACTCCATCAACAGTCTCTGCATTTAGCTTATGAGTGTGCCCGTACAAAGCAATACTAGCTCCTTTTTCTTTAGCCATGTTTGCTAAATACTCTCTCCCAGCATTTACATATTGATGATGCCCATGAGTGACAAAGAACGTAATCCCTTCTACTTCAAAAACCTCAAACTCAGGATACTCCATATCATAATCACAATTCCCTGTGACTCTTACACAATGAGATAATAATTCATCCTTATAGGGAAACTCAGAATCCCCTGTATGAACAAAAGTTACTTTTTCTCCAGAAAAATGATCAAAAATTTTCCGAAGCGTCAACTCTTGACCATGATTATCACTGACAATGACTATTTTCATTCTGTTTCCTCCACAGCTCCTAAAGAGTTTGTCCAATGTTCCCATTTTTCAACCAGTAATTCAATCGCTTTTGCACGGTGGCTAATTTTATTTTTGATATCCATTCCGAGTTCCGCAAATGTTTGTTGATACTCTGGCACTAAAAATAATGGATCATAACCAAATCCACTGTCTCCTGATGGTAATGTGGCAATTTCTCCGTGACATTCTGCCTGTACCACAAGGGATTCTTTAAACGGCGCCGCTAAAACTAAACAACATGTGAAATGAGCTGCCCTTTCCTTTCCTTTAAGCCCACCTAGTTCAGATAACAGTTTGGCATTATTAGCCGCATCATTCTTTTCTTCTCCTGCAAATCTTGCTGAATAAACTCCAGGAAGTCCTTCTAGAGCATCTACACAAAGTCCTGAATCATCAGCCAAAACAATTGTTTGTAAAGCATTCGCAATCGTCTCTGCTTTCAGTCTCGCATTTTCCTCAAAAGTCGTTCCAGTTTCCTCAACTTCATCTAATTCTGGGAAATCTTTTAAGGTTTTAACCTTATAGCCTTTTGGTTCAAAAATTTTGGCAAATTCTTTTGCTTTTCCAACATTATTCGTTGCAATAACAATTTCTTTTCCAAGTTGGATAGGCGTTAATTTTTCCTCTAAAGTCACCGTCTTCACCTCTAAACCCTTTCTGTGGAGCCAATTTTCCGCAATCTCTTCAAAAAGAGTTGCATCTCCCGTTGTATAAATTTCTAAAGTAGGATTTGGATTCGTTTCAGGAGTTTCGCTGAGTTTGCAATAATCTAAAAGAGCACTCACACTTGATACAGTTTCTGCACCTGAATCAATTAAGGAAACTTGATCTCCTACGACTTTTTGAATCGTTTTTCTTAAAAGAGGATAATGTGTACAACCCAAAATCACTGTATCTACATTGGTGCCTTCTAATGGTTTGAGGGTTTCATTTACAATCTCCCAAGCTTCAGGCGTGTCCGATTGATTATTTTCGACAAGGGGAACAAAGTTTGGACAAGCAATATCAAATACTTGAATGTTCTTATTCTTGTCATGCATTGTTTTTGGATACACTTTACTTGAAATCGTAGCATTCGTCCCCAATACTCCGATTCGGTCATTAGATGTTTGCTTGATGGCTGCCAAACTTCCTGGTTGAATCACTCCCACTACCGGAATCTCTAAAGTTTGTTGTAATTCCTCTAAAACGACTGCTGTGGCCGTGTTACAGGCAATAACCAGCATTTTTATATTCTTTTGCAGTAAAAATTGCACCATTTCCAACGTATATTGGCGAATCTCCTCTTTCGGTCTTGTCCCATATGGGCAACGAGCGGAATCTCCTAAGAAGATCATTGATTCGTTTGGTAATTGTTTTAACGCCTCTTTGAGAACCGTTAAGCCTCCCACTCCTGAATCAATAAATCCAATTGGTCTTTTCATATTTTGCCAACCTCTCTATCTTTTGTCTTCTATAGTATACCATAGTTCAAACCTGGCTGATTCAAAAGTGGTTCGTATTATGAAAAAGTTAATCAAAGAGAAGACCCTTCGGTGTTTGAATGAAAAGGCTTTGAAGGGTCTACACTGCGTGCCTTTATCGGATATCTTCATAGTGTTTGTAATAGCTGTAGCGGTTCGAGCCGTGGTCTCTCACCTACTGAGCTATTACTCACACTATAGAATCCGATAGGCCCTCCGTTTGACTCCTCCGACCTTTTCATTCAAACAATGATGCTCATAACGTTTTGCAATACGACCAGGTGACTAAAAAAGAAAGGGGAGAAACCTCCGCACTAAACAAAAAGAACTCCTGCTGTGCAGAAGTTCTCGTTTTTTATGCTACGTTTGGATCTTTACTTTGATGTTTTCTAGTCACTAATATTAAGAGAACGATCACTACTAAGAAAGTTATTGAAATGGCCCAGCCAGGGTGTTCATTGATAGATTTTCCTAGTTGAATGATAAATTTAACAAAATCTGGTAATTCCTTCCCTTGATGACTCACTCCACTGATTATAATACCCATTAATAAAGTAACTCCCCCAAGTGCGAATAGTCCTGTTTTTAATGGCATTTTATTCATGACAATCCCAATCACATTTGCAATCAGATGAATCAATAATACTTGTGCAAAAAAAGCTGCAATACTTAAAAATAGATTTTCAGGATTATACAAAGTGCTTAACCTTGATTCAATTTTGATCGTATTGAATACCGTGATTCCTTCTCTAAATGGTAACAATATGCTAAAGATAAACGTTAAAATGAGTGAATCAACAATTGTTTGAATAAAGAGACTTTGAATTTGTTCATTTCTCGTTAATCCTAGTTGGCTTTCTAGGCGGAATTGTTCAATGATATAAGCAATTCCAATGATTAAAATAATGAGTCCGACTTCATTATCAAAATAAATTGGGAAATAAACTCCAAATGAAGTAAAATCTCCATTTGCAAAAATTTTCATGAATAGGCCTGCGAAAACCCACCAAATTCCTAAAAAGATTAAAATCGATTTCCATCTTTTCACTAGTCCCATGCTAACAACTGATAATAAACGGTCCATCTTATTCATTCTCCTTTCGAGTAATTGAAATAAAGTAATCTTGCAATGTTAATGGTGAAAAATCTAATCCTTGAGGAGTCTCCCCTTTTTTCCCAATCACTACTGCACGAGTGATATTTCCAATTTGTTCGGTTTCTTGTACATTCTTATCTGCGACAAATTCTTGAACTAGGCTTGTAGCACCGCTAACAACATATCCTTTTCCAAGGACCTCTTCCACCATCACTTCCTCTGTAACCACACCATCTTTAATAACGATGACTTTTTCAAGAATTGAAGCAACTTCTTCGATTAAATGCGTTGCAATGACAAATGTCCGTGGATTTCTTGCATAAGCTTCCAGTAATTTTTTGTTAAAAATATGACGATGATTCGCATCTAAACCTAGTACTGGTTCATCCATAAAGATGTACTCACTAGGATTACAAAGCGCTAGGATAATTTTCATAATGCTTTGATATCCAGTAGAGGCTTTTGAAAATCTTTCTTTCACATTGACTCCAAAGACTTTAATTAAATCTTCTGCAAACTCACTGTCGAATTCCGGATAAGTTCTTTTATAAATAGATAATAAATCTTTAAATTTATATTCTTTTGGGAACCAATTTTCTGTACTCGATAAGTACACTTGATGCATCGCCCTTGGAGTTTTATGAAGATCCACGCCATCAAGAGTGATGTCTCCGCTTGTCTTTTCGATACGGCGAGCAATCATATTTAAAACCGTACTCTTTCCAGCTCCATTTCGACCTAATAGGCCAATAATACTCTCAGGTTCAATCGTAAAATCGACCCCTTTTACAGCTTCTTTATTGAAATACTTCTTTCTTAATCCTTTCACTTGGATTGTCATTTTAGGAACCCTCCTTCGATAATTTTAACTAATTCTTCTTTTGTAATTCCTAGTGCTTGCGCTTCTTTTAAAAAATTTGGGACCATCTGATTCGCAAATTCATTTTGCTTTTTACTTACAATAATTTTTCTTGCCCCTTCTGCTACAAACGTTCCAAGACCTCTTCTTTTTTCTAATACTTGTTCGCTCACGAGTAAGTTCATTCCTTTCAATACGGTTGCTGGATTGATTTGATACCCTGTGGAAATCTCAGTTGTCGACGGTACTTGATCTCCTTCTTTGTAGATTTCATGGAAGATTTCTTCTTCTAGTTGATTGGCTACTTGTTGAAATAACGGGATATCACTTTGAAAATCAAATTTCATAACGCACCTCCTTTAAGTTTTATGTTTGTTGGTTAGTTACTTGTGTAATTAACTATAAAACTAAAAAACTATTTTGTCAACACTTTTTTAAAAAAAATTTTGAAAATAAAAAAGAGTGATAAAACAAGGATTCTCCTTGCTTCATCACTCCATTAAAAATATGATTTTATAAATATTGTGCTAACAATTCTTCTAATTGTTCTTTAGCATGGTAGCCAACTACTTTATTAACCACTTCTCCATCTTTTTTGATTAATAAAGTTGGGATGCTCATAATTCCAAAAGCACGAGCGGTTTCAGGGTTTTCGTCCACATCCACTTTAGTGAATGTAACTTTGTCTCCCATTTCCTCGTCTAATTGGTCAATAACTGGACCTTGCATACGACATGGTCCACACCATGTAGCCCAAAAGTCTACTAAAACTACTCCGTCTTTAGTTTCTTCTACAAAGTTTTTATCTGTTAATGATTTTACCATTCAAATCATCCTTTCCTTTTTCTATAAGACCAGTATAGCAATCCCGATTCACTCGACCAACTTTTCTGCTCATAGATTATTTGAAAGTAACAATCGTTGCCCCATTTCCACCTGTATTCATTGGTGCAAATTCAAAACTAGCAACAGAGCGGTGGCTTCGAAGTGTTTTATGAACACCTTGTTGAATCGCGCCTGTTCCGCGTCCATGAATAATGGTTACACGTGGATAATTAGCTAAAATAGCCGCATCAATATATAAATCAAGATCTTTCATCGCTTCTTCGTATCGTTTTCCACGTAAGTCTAATTCTGAAGAGACATGACTACTTCTAGCACTTTTCACAATCACTTGTTGTTTAGCTTCTTGCGTTTCGGCAATTGGGGCTAAGTCTTCTATAGCAATCTTCATCTTGATAATCCCCATTTGAACAACCCATTCCTCGTCACTGACTTTTTCAACAAGAGTTCCGCGTTGTCCAAATGAAAGAACTTCGACACTTTGTCCGACTTGCAGCGCCTTCTTCGCTTTTTCTTTGCGAAGCACCTTATTCTTCTTCAAGGCTTGCTCATGTTTCAAGTCTGTTAAAGCTGTCTTTTTCTCAATCATTTCATGTTCTTTAACCGTACTTTGTTTACTTCTCAGTTGTAATTCACGGATTTCTGACAAGATTTTATCCGCATCATCCTTACTTTGTTCAATTAAAGAATTTGCACGCTCTTTAGCTTCTTCCAGAAGTCTTGCTTTATTTGCTTTAAACAGTTCAGTTTCCTTTTGCAAATCTTCTAATAACTGTGTACTTAACTCTAATTGATGACGCATCTTATCGGCATCACGCTGCGCACGGCGACGTTTTTGCTCAAGGTCACTAATCATCGCATTCAAGTCTTGGTCTTCCTCAGAAAGAAGCCCACGCGCTTGGTCGATAATGATAGATGGTAACCCAAGACGTTTTGAAATATCAAAGGCATTACTACGCCCTGGTACTCCAAGTAGGAGTTGGTACGTTGGCTGAAGAGTATCTCCATCAAACTCCATACTCGCATTAATGGTTTTAGGGCGGTCATACCCGTATGCTTTCAACTCTGGATAGTGAGTCGAAGCAATCACATAACTTTGCTTACTTGCAATATAATCAAGAATCGCAATCGCAAGAGACGAGCCTTCTTGGGGGTCTGTCCCTGATCCAATTTCGTCGATTAAAAGCAAGCTCTTATTATTGATTTGCTTCAAAATAGAAACAATATTGGACATATGAGATGAGAACGTTGATAAGTTTTGTTCAATCGATTGCTCATCCCCGATATCTGCAAAAATCTCGGTAAAGATTCCTACACGGCTATTTTCACCCGCAGGAATATAGAGTCCCATCTGTGCCATTAATTGAATGACTCCAACCGTCTTCAAGAGGATTGTTTTCCCCCCTGTATTCGGCCCTGTAATGACAATCGCTTGATACTCTTCTCCAAGAATAATATCGTTTGCGACAGCCTTCTCACGGTCTAATAATGGGTGCCATGCTTTCCAAAGTGCCACATGATTCTGACGGTCAATAATAGGTTCTGTTGCCTTTATTTCATTAGCATATAGAGCCTTTGCATTCACTACGTCTAATCGTGCTAATACATAATGATTTTGATGCAATGAATTCGTGTATGGCATGAGTTTTTGAGAAAGTTCCCATAAAATGCGTTCGACTTCACGCTTTTCTTGGACTTGATATTCTCGTAATTTATTATTCAAATTAACAACTGCTTGAGGCTCCATAAACAGAGTCTGTCCCGTTGCACTTTGGTCATGTACAGTACCTCCAAATACAGATTTATATTCTGCTTTTACTGGAAGTACATAACGGTCATTACGAATGGTGATAATCGTATCACTTAAATACTGGGCATTCTTTCCTGTAAGGTATTGATCCATTTGGCGACGAATTTCTTGTTCCGTTTTCTGAATGCCTACTCGAATTCCATGCAAAGTAGGAGACGCACTATCTAATACATATCCATCTTCTCGAATCGATGCTTCTAGCTCCTTAGTCACATCAGGAATACTTTCTAATTTTTCAACTAGTCGGGGGATACGTTTTAATGCAATCTCTTCTTCTTCAACTTTTTCAAAGAAACGTTCTACTTCATGCGTTGTCGTTAACACACGTAAAATATCACTTAATTCGCGCCCATTTAATCCCGCTTCTAATTCCAATCGTTTCAAGGCGAAACTAATATCTTTCAACCGTGGAATCGGAATCCCTTGTTTTAAGCGAAGAAGCTCAACTCCATCTGCTGTTTCTTCAATTTTATGTTGAATCGCCTTTTCTTCCACCTCTATTGGAAGTTCTTTAATCATTTGTTTTCCTTTTTCAGAGGTTGCATATTCAGCTAATTGGGCTCTAATTTTATCAAATTCTAAAACCTTTTCGATTTTCGAATTCATAACAGTCCTTCTTTCTTAAAAAACGTGGAACAAATCTGTTCCACGCTCTCGTTTTTATTTAGGTAATAACCAACTTGAAACAATTTGTGTCACAATTGGAGTTTTGGTAATAATAAAGTTTGGCAGTCCGCCTTCAATCATTTTTTGTGCTGGAGCCAGTGGGATCATCGCAATCGCGTAAAGAACAAAATAAATAAATAGATAGTTCATAAGGAATCCTAATGCAGCACCACTGATTGTATTAAATTGTTTTAATAATGGTAAAAATGTTAATTCACTCGCAATATATCCTAAGAAACGAACCACTAACCAACCTAAAATCATAATCACTAAAAATGAAATCAATCTATAAAATGAGTGGTCTAAATTCATTGCTTGTTCTTGAGAGAAAATCGCTAATTGATTTCCGGGAACATAGGACGGATACGGAATAAATACCGATAAAAATTTAGCTAGTTTTTCATGCGTAAATAATGCCACTAAAAAGGTAATAAAGTAACCCGCAATATAAACTAATTGTAATGTTAATCCTCTACGGGCACCCGTATAGATTCCAACGATTAAATAAAATAAAATGATTAATGTAATCATAAACCCTACCTTCTCAACAAATCTTGTTGTAATTCAAATTGTTTTTCTAATTCTTGTTTTCTTTTTGAGTCAATGGAAGGTCGCTTATGATGCGCATTTTGCACTTCTTTTTCTAACTGCTCTACTCGCTTCTTCAATGCGACGACTTCTTCTTGTTTTTCGAATTGATTTGAAATAGCGTTAATCGCTGCAAGGAGTGCTACTTCTTCATTCGATAATTTGTCTGATACTCGGGTGATTTGATCTAATTGCTCTTGTAAGACTCTCACAATACTTTGCATTTCTTGTTGAGACTTTTTCCCAATAATCGTATAGGATTTGCCGGCAATGACTGCTTTAACTCTTGATTTCGGTTGTTTCACAATAGATCATCTCCATTCCTCATAATATCACCTTATTTTACCATTTTCTGAGCAAAAAAACACGAATAATCCTCTTTTTGAAGGAGTAGACGAATAAATGTTCTCATGGTATTCTTAAAAAGAACAAGGAGGATTACTATGAATTCATTAACATTAACACTATCACCCGAACAGGTTTCCGCATTAGAAGCAAAATATCCTTCATATGTAGAGTCCCCTCCTCCACACGCCATTTTAAGGTTGAAGATTGACGGGTTAACGATTACTGCCTATCAATCTGGTAAAGTGCTATTCCAAGGGAAAGGCATTGAAACGTTTATTCAAAAGAATCAGCTAGAATCGTCAATAAAGACATCTAAAGAGAAATCAAAAGACACGCCTTCTCTTCCAAAGGATTTTTCTTCTTGGAGCGTAATGGGAAGCGATGAAGTTGGAAACGGAGCTTACTTTGGTCCTTTAACGGTTGCTAGTGCTTACGTTTCAAAAGAAAATATCCCTCTTCTTAAAAAAATGGGAGTGAAAGACTCTAAAGATTTAACGGATGAACAAATCCGAGCTCTCGTTCCTAAAATTAAAGAAGTCATTCCGTATAAATTATTGACGCTTTGGCCTGAAAAATACAATGAGGTTCAACAAGTCAAAAACTTAAATGAAATGAAGACTCTTCTTCATAACCAAGCCTTACGTCTCTTAAGTGAAAAAATAATGCCAGAATCACCTGAAGGGTATTTAATTGATCAATTTTGTAAACCAGAATTATATTATCGTTATTTAAAAGGACAGCCTTTAGTCGATAAAAATAAAACGTACTTTATTACAAAAGGCGAAAGCCATCATATCGCTGTAGCGGCGGCGTCAATGATTGCTAGATGCGCTTTCCTGGATGGTTTAGACTCATTAAGTACAGAATTCGGGTATAAACTACCAAGTGGTGCTGGAAGCAATGTGGACCAAATTGCTGCAAAAATTCTAAAGCACAACGGAATGGATACTTTACGTAAAGTCGCAAAACTCCACTTCGCCAATACCGAAAAAGCAAAACGAATGAAATAATGAAAGAGCAACTTCCTCAAACCAGGGAAGTTGCTCTTTTTTAATCTTTCAATAGTTTTTGAATCACTTTAAGTGCGCCCATCCAACCGAGTGCAATGATGAAGAGAATAATGGCCCATCCATATCGTAGTTCCGTCAAAGGAATTTGAACGTTCATTCCAAAAAATCCCGTGACAATATCTGGAATCGTCATCAATATAGAAATAACTGTTAAAAATTTCATCGTATCATTCAAATTATTATTCAAAACATTATTATACGTTCCGGAAATTTGTCTTAAAATTTGAAGATGTAAATCTGTCATCTCAACTAATTGTTTTGCCTCGATAATATTGTCTTCCAATTGCTCTCTTTCAAAATCATCGAATTCTTTAAAGGCTTGTTGCGTTTTCAATTGCTCTAATACAACAGCATTTTGCTTAGTGGCAGATACTAAATACATTCCACCAATTTCCAAATCAGAAAGTGCAAATAAATTATTCTTAGTCGTTTTCTTTCGAAGGAGTTTGCTAATATTTTGCTGTTCTTTATTTAATTTTTCAATTACTGGGAAGTAATGCTCCGAAATGACAAAAAGGCTATGCAGTAAAAGATTAAACACATTCCAATGAAGATTCTCTTCCAACTCTTCTACAATCGCATCGATAATGTATTCATTTTGACTATTTGAAATCGTAACAATTTGATTTTGACGAACAATGAATGTTAACGGAATCGTTTCATAGTGGTTCTCTTCTTTAGACAAGTTTAATACATTATAAATAACAACCAGCGTTTTCGTTCGACGGTTGTATTCCATATGTGCTCGCTCATTTTTATCCAGTGCATATTCAATCATTTCATCATCAATTTCATACGTATCATAAATGGATGAGTATTCACTAATCAAATCTGAATTGATGTTAATCCAAGTATTATCTCCAAAGTGCATTACGCTCATTTAAACCCCTCCTTCGTATAGAATGCTGTATTAGTATAACATAATTTCTTTTTTTGACTAAAAGGAAAGCATGTCAACGTTCCAAAATAGACCATTTGACATGCTTTTCATTCATATTTTCTTCCTTTTAAATTAAGAGATTGATTCCCAATTTCCTTATTCTTTTCCCACTATTTTTGCGTTGGTTCACTCGTCGTCTCACTAGGAGCTTCTGTTGTAACTTCTTGAGAGGTTGTAGCTTGTGTTTCAGAAGCACTAGTGCTCTTTTCCTCGGTACTCTCCTGCGTAGAAGTAGATGTTGTCTCTGAAGTGCTTGATGACACTGTTGTAGCTTCAGTAGATTTTTCCTCTACTTTTTTGTCTAAAATAGAGCTCTTTGGAATACTATTATCTTTATCTGCTTCATCTAAAGTGCCTTCAGAGAAGTCTTTTGCTTCCTCTAAAATACTTAACTCATCAGCAGAAGCCGGTGTCATAATCTCTTTTAGATTCTTACCAATTGTTCCTTCAACTTTACCATTAAAATTCTTGTGCGCTTCTTTAATCGCTAATTTAGTACGATAAGATTCAATAATGAGCGCTTCAACGGCTGTCGTTCCAAAGTTCAAGCGAGATCCCATATATCGTTTGATGAGGCTAGCCACTTCTTCTCTTAAAGCAGATGGTAATTCTTGGTCTAGTACGTGTTGTGTAAGGAAGTATAAATAGCGCATCCCTTCAATACTAATGCGATCGTTAGCATCCCGTAATGCTTGAATTAATGAAGCAATTGCATTCACTTGCGCTTCTTTTCCACTTTCTCTTGCTTTTGTAGCTAAATCTCTTAGCTCATCCGCAGTAACTCCGTAGTCTTTCAATGATAACTCACTAATCTTACGAATTGTTTCTTCATGAGTTGCATTCATCTTTTGCTCTTGCGGTGTTACCGAATTTTCAACATCTTGTTCTTTATTCACGACTTTCTTTTCAAAGTTTTCTAGTCCTTTAACAAAGCCTTCCGTTGAATTCCCTTTTTGTTGCACTTGCTCTTTATATTCACTTAAAGCCACTAAAATTCGATTTAAAGCAACTGGATCATCTTTGTATTTCTCTTGGGTGCGAGTTTTCACCTCCTCAATTTTTTGAAACACTTCTTCTTCATTTAAATCCCCTGCCACAAATGGTGGAACGATTCCAGGCAATTTATTTTTTTCGTAAGCTTCAATCCCATCTTTATTCACGATATTCATTGAATGACTATGGTCACCGTGTGGAATATCAAAACGTCCATTGACAATGCGGATCGCTGTACGAGAAATCCCCATACGTCTTGCAATCAAATCAATTTCCTGTGAAAGTCTCACTTCAGCAGGGATCGATGGATCAGAATTTGGTACTTCAAATCGTTTCAATGGAATGACCCAAGGATGGATATGATTTTTATCTTGCCCTTGCTCCATATTTTGAAAGGCAAATACTTTTCCAATATATTCACCTTGATCATTGGTAACTGATTCGAATTTGATACTATCTCTTTCTACACCATATGCATACGTAATATAATCCAAATATTTTTGAATTTCAGGAGATTGCAAAGTTAATTCTTTATCTCCTGGTGTCGTCATATCTGTTGTAGACGTTTGAACGGTAGGTGTTGTAGCCGTACTATTTTGATGTTGTCTTGAAGGAGTAGAGGCAGCAGCAACTGTCCCACTCGTTCCTCCTCCACGATGAGACGTAGGTTCATCGTCAAAAGTATAATTGGTACTTCCATCCCCACAGTCTAGTACATCATGGAAATGATCCCCATGAGGAATTCGGAGTAATTTACAAGTCCTCTTTTTCCCCGTTTCATCTTCTCTAGTAACGGTTTGAGCATTTGCCAGTTGTGAACGATAAATAAAGTGATAGTGATCACCGTGTCTCACCACAAACCCTAATTCATTTTCACTCACAATATCTTTTGGATTAAAGACATAATCATCATCTGAATGGTTGTTTTGGCTAATTTGTTTCTTTTGCTCATAAATCGCATCAGAAGGTGGAGTCCCAAACACAAAATGGTAATGGTCTCCATGTTTCTTTAGATACCCATTTTCAAAAACTTCTCCCACAATTGTTTTAGGTTTATTCTCTTTAATTTCCTTTGCAGCTTGTTCATACTTCGCCATCTGCTCAGGAGAAATCGTCGTTTGTTCAACCGTACTTTCTGCTACTTGATTCACTTGACTTTGTTGATTGGCTAAAATCATTCCTGAAGCGAAGACAAGCCCTAAGGCAACTGCTCCACCTAGAAATACCTTCTCTTTTTTATTCATTCATCTCCCACTTTCTTAAATCGTAAGTTTTACGTTTTAGAGTATACTATTTGAGGGGGAGTGCTGTCAATAAAGATATTCCAAATTTTTAAGCAAAAAAACCTTCCCACAAATCTATGGGAAGGGTTACGGTTATTCTTCGATTAAATCACTTAATAAGTAAGCATCCACTAAGGACTCTGTGGCTTCAATAGAATCGATATGCGTTCTTTCATAAGAGTGACTCGATTCAATTCCTGCTCCTAGCAGTGCATGTTTTACTTCTGCCCCAGCTCGCATCGCTGCAGAAGCATCACTTCCATAATAAGGATAAATATCTAGTTTAAACGGAATCTCTTGTTCCTTGCAAAGACTGACTAACTGTTGACGGAAATCATAGTTATAAGGTCCAGACCCATCTTTGACACAAATCGAAACCGTATATTCATCGGTTTGTTGGTCGTCCCCCATCGCTCCCATATCCACTGCAAGAAACTCAACCACTTCAGAAGGAATACTACTGTTAGCTCCAGTCCCCGTTTCTTCAATACAGCTAAACATAAAGTGAGTCGTTACCGGTAAGGTAATTCCCTCTTTTTTATATTTCTTCAATAAGGTAAGTAAAATTGCTGCACTAACCTTATCATCTAAGAATCGACTTTTAACAAATCCGGTTGGTGTGACAACAAATCGTGGATCAAAAGAAACAAAATCTCCCACTTCGATTCCTAAAGCTCGCGTCTCTTTTTCATTAGTGACTTTCTCATCTAATCGAACTTCCATATTATCTTGACTCCGTTCGACCGTTCCGGCTTCTTTATATACATGAACACTCGTTTGATGCAATAAAATCGTTCCTGAAACCGTATTTCCGTTTGAGGCAATATGAACGGTACAATTTTCTCCTTCAATCATATTCCAAGCAAAACCACCAATACGATCCAACTTCAAACGTCCGTCTGGTTTCACTGCTCTTACAATCGCTCCAAGCGTATCGATATGAGCCGTAATTGCGCGCTGCTCTTTATCGTTTGCTCCTTCTACGGTTACAATGACAAGCCCTTTCGCTGTACGTTTTGGTTGGTATCCCATATCCGTTAACACTTCAATTAAATAATCTTGAACATCTTTTGTGTACCCTGTTGGAGATGGAATGGCTACTAATTCTTTTAAGAAATCGATTGTTTGATTCATTTTCTTTCCTCCATTTCACGATAGATTAAGTATAGCATATCCCTATAAAATCTAACTAATGAACATGCTTCTCTTTAGATAATCCCAAGAATTTTACAAAATTTCTTGCATAATAGAATCTTTAGTTTTATAATACAAGTATATTACAAATTGAAAGGATGAATTTCATGAAAAAAACCTTGAAATTAATCGCTGTGTTTTTCGCAGCACTATTCGTATTACTAGGATGCGGTAAAGAAGAATCATCTTCATTTGAATTAAATCAAAACGGAGTAACTTCAGTTTTAACTTATTACTATAATAACGATTTAGTAACAAAACAAACTGCTACAAATACTTATGATTTAAAGAAATTAGGCGTAACTGAAGAAGACGCTAAAAAACAAATCGAAGGAGTAAATAATAAATATACAGCTGTTGATGGCGTTACTGCTAGTATTGAATCTAAAGATGGTACTCTTATTCAAACTTTAACAGTGGATTACACTAAAGCTAAAGTTTCTGAGTTAAGAAAAGCATTCCCTCAAGAATTCGCTGGAGACGGCGATAAAATCAGCTTTAAAGCTTCTAAAGAATCTTTATTACAAGCTGGATACAAAGAAAAGAAATAAAAGGATATTCATAAAACCGGGGGAAGAATATACTCTTCGTCCGGTTTTCCTATAATTAAAACAAGAAAAGTGAGGAAAAGATCATGAACAAAAAAACGAAAGTATTAGCCATTTTATTTACTACAGGTTTAGTATTAGCTGGTTGTGGTCAAAAAGATAATAGTACAACCACTACTACATCATCTACCACAAAAGAAACAACTACTACTGCTACAACAACCGCTCCAACAACAACTACGGTAGCTACAACTACTGCAGCAACTGAAGGTGAAAAGAAAACAGTGTTAGAACAGTCTGATAAGGGCGTAACTTCTCGTGTAATCATGTACTCTAAAGGTGACGTTCTTGTAAAACAAACGACTGAGAATGTTTACAACGTAAAAGAAATGGAAACTAAAGCTACTGAAGAACAAATCAAAACACAACTCGAGACAGCTTTTGCAGCTTATAAAGGCGTAGAAGGAATCTCTTCATCAGTTGAAGTCAAAGATGGTAAAGTCATTCAAAACTTTACAGTCGACTATTCAAAAACAGACTTTGCTAAATTAAAAGAACTCGTTCCAAGCTTTAAACCAAAAGATGATAATACAGTAAGCTATGAAGTTACTAAAAACTTCCTAGTTAAAGAAGGATTCAAAGAAGTTCAATAGTCTTACTTGATCCTCGAAGGAATCGTTTTGAAAGGAAATTAATATGAATACACGTACCAAACAATTGGCTCTTCTTGCCACATGTGGTTTCTTTCTGGTTGCTTGTGGACAAAATAAAGATTCCGAAGAAAAGGATCCCACAACGGTAGTCCAAACGACGCAAGCTCAAACCACTGTCGCGCAAACAACGACGCAGACAACAACGGCTTCTCCTACGACTACCGCGCCAACAACCGTTGCACAAACAGACAATCCCAACGCCAAGGAAGAACAAGCTGTATTCGAAATCTCTCTTCCAGGAAGCATTACAACTATGATCATTTATCATAAAGGCGATCAAGTGACTAGACAGATTTCTAAGAATATCTTTGACTTTACATCATTACCTGGCATAACAGAGGAAACAAAAGAAATCATTGCTAAGGCACAAAAAGAAACGGTTGAAGCAACTTATAAAATTGCGAAGGAACAATTCAAAAACATAGAAGGATTCATCGTTTCGCTTGAAAGTGAAGGTGAAAAACTAATTCAATCTTTTGATATGGATTATACAAAAATTGATGTTACTAAACTAAAAGAAATTGATCCTAAATTTAAACTGAATGAATATTCTACGAGCTTCGAAGCCATGAAAAAAGTGCTTTTAGAAGCTGGTTTCCAACAAAAATAATAAAATCGATGTTTAAGGAGAAAATCATGAAAAAGACTTATAAAGTTATTGCATTGTTATCGACTGCTGTTGCTCTTGCAGCATGTCAAAGTGGAGAAAAGAAAGTTGATGAAACTTCAGCCCAAACAACCGTTGCTCAAGCAACTACACAAGCACCTACTACTCAAGCTGCAACTACAAAAGCGACGACCACTCAATCTGCTAAAAGCAATCAAACAGGCGAAGCAACTTACGAATACAAAGAGCCTGGTGTTACTGTTACATTGAAGTACTACTACAAAGATGACGTTGTTTATAAACAAGAAGGTACTTATGTTTATAATCCAAAAGAAATGGGTCAAGATCCAGAACAATTTAAAGTAACCATCCAAAAAGCTTTTGACGAAACAAAAGGTGTTAAGGGAATCGAAGGAACGCTTGAATTTAAGGACGGGGTATATACCCGTAAAAACACGTTTGACTATAATACAATGGACTTTGTAGAACTAAACAAACGTAATCCAAAGAAATATCCACCAAAAAATGATCCACTATATTATAGTGAAGCTGTTAAAAAATTAGAAAAAAATGGATATGTAAAAAAATAACCTCAACCCAATAAACACAGCACCAAAGACATTCCTTGAATGTCCTTGGTGCTGTGTTCTTGTCTAAAATTTACGATGTAACAAAAATGTGACGTCACATTTTTGTTACATCTTCTTTTGTATCATTTATGATACGTATCAAAAATGATACAAAATCACCCTATTTGGTAATGTCATCCTCTTCCCTTCCTTCTCAGCGAACGTAGAAGCAGTATTAGCTCTTTATAAACTATCACAATAAAAAAGTACGAAGATTATTTTATGTAGTACAATAAAAACTTAGATTACCTTTGGTTATCTTCATAATAACGACAATAGCTGTATCGGATTGGGCCAAGGTCTCAATCCTATCGAGCCTCAAAGCAGGAGTATGGAATAAATTCCTAACTCCAGCTAATTCGCATCGATTACACTCGCTATTGTTGTTATTATAGAAACCAAGGTAATCCTTGTTTTTATACATAAGATAGATATTCTTCATACTTACTTTATTTGAATGATAATTGGTTCGATAGTTCGACAGCACGCTCTTCAAACGTTGCCATTTCCACCCTCAACTCTCTTTTAAGTGCTTCTAGACTTACGTTCACTAGCTTCTTGTTATAAACGACTCTTTTTCCGTCTATCCAAACATCTTGGACATTGGATGCATTGGCAGAATACACCAAGGCTGCATACGCATCATACACAGGAAACATATTCACTGAGGACGTTTCAACAAGCACCACATCTGCTTTTTTGCCTGCTTCAAGCGTGCCCACTTCCTCATCGAGTCCTAGAGCTTTTGCCCCACCTCTTGTCGCCAAAGCCACGATTTCTTTTGCAGGGAACGCGCTACGATCCTTCAGATGCGTTTTATGGAAATTAGCTACCATTCGCATTTGAGTGAATAAATCCAGCGTATTACCGCTACTTGGGCCGTCCGTTCCTAGTCCAACCGTCACTCCATGGTCTAGTAAACTGCGAATTGGTGCGACTCCTTTTGCAGACTTCGTATTGGCGCCGATGCAATGAACGACGCTGACGGTTGGATAGTTCGCCAGAATTTCGACATCTGATTCCGTCATCAGAATTCCATGAGCTAAGATAACCGGCACTTCGAAAAATCCAAGCGACTCTAAAAATTCAATTGGTGTTTGGCTATAAGTTTTACGGAAATAATCCATCTCGTACGTCATCTCAGAGACATGAAGCGTAATAGGAACTTGGTTTTCTTTGGCAAACTCGAGAATCGCTCTCATCACTTCTTCGGTATTTGTATTCGGAGCATGGGGGGCAATTAATGGCTGAACGAGTTCGTCCCCTTTCCACTTGTCAACAAATGCTTGAGTATACGCTAGGGCATCATCAGTATTCCTGCTATCGGGCGTCTTCATATTGATAATCGTTTCACCTACGAGAGAACGCATCTTCATGTCTTTGGCAACTTTGGCAACTGCATCTTCAAAATAATACATATCACACATCGCAGTTACGCCTGCTAGCTGCATCTCCGCAATCGCATAGGCCGTGCTTTTTGCAATTAACGGTTCGTCAACCACTTCTTGCTCTAATGGAAATAGGAAGCGTCTGAGGCGGTCTGGGCAATCGTCTCCTAATGAACGAAACGGAATCATCCCGCAATGTGTATGAGCATTCACGAACCCCGGAAGCAGGATTCCACCCTGTGCATCTATCCAATCATCTGCCTTCTTCTCCTCAAATT
Organism: Granulicatella sp. 572.rep1_STHE; assembly: GCF_001073445.1. Lineage (NCBI taxonomy): Bacteria > Bacillati > Bacillota > Bacilli > Lactobacillales > Carnobacteriaceae > Granulicatella > Granulicatella sp. 572.rep1_STHE. The sequence goes on from NZ_JVBO01000019.1 coordinate 156,493, forward strand.
GATCCATCGCACCTACTTCAACAATTAAGTGCCCCTCCATCACTAAGTACCCACTTCGATATTCTGTAAAGGCATCATCCATCGTTAAAATCCATGCGTTTTTATAACCGATTCTCAAAACTGCCACTCCCTTTCCTGTCTTCTTTATTCTAATTGAATCCCATTATAAGAACAATCAAAACTAGGATGTAGAAGAAAGCCACTAGTCTAACATTCGTCTAGCGGCTTCATCTATTTCGTTTCTGATATGTCCTTAAATAAAATTCAATATTCTATTGGTTTAGGATTTTATTCCATTGGTCAATCCAAGCTTTAAGGTTTTCATTTACAAGTTTGAAATCAACTGTTTTCGCACGTTTTGCAACGTCACCATAAGTCATTGTTTTTACTTCGTTATCTGCTAATTTTACATCTTTATTAACAGGAGCTTCACTCAATGATTTAGCTTTCACTGTTTGGTTTTCAGTGCTAATACGGAAATTTACATATTTATACGCATTTTCTTTGTTTTTCGCATTTTTTACGATATTCACTGTATTGTAGTTTGCATACGTTCCAGATTCAGGAACGACAGATACAACATTCGAGTTTGCTTTTTTCACAGTAGGAATGGCAAAGTCTACAACAACTGCAACTGTTACTTCCCCTGCTTGGAACATATTTGCTAAGTCACTGGATTTAGAATATGTTTTAACAATATTTGGTTTCAATTCTTCAAGTGCTTTGAAAGCAGCTTCCCCTTTATCATCTTTAAGGGCTTTTCCGCCTTTATCGGCCGCAACAGATAAGAATAATGGGCCTCCGGTTGTTGTAATATCAGGGATTGCCACTTTGCCTTTCAAATCTTCTGACCATAAGTCGCTCCAATCTTTAATTTCACGACCAAGTTTTTCTTTATCGTAAACAATTGCAATACTGTTAATAGAGAACGGAATTCCTCCACCGTTTTGGAACACTTCTTTAGCCCCATCTGTTAATAAAGCAAGATTTGGAATTTCTTTTTCAGTCACCGTTTCAAATAATCCTTCTGTTGTTCCTTTTGTAGAACCTGATTGAGATAACTCGATAACGTCAATGTTACTTCCACCACTTTGAACTTTTGTTAAACGTTCGGAAGCATTACCGACTTCTAAAGTCACTTTAACACCATTCGCTTCTTCAAAAGGTTTGATAATGTCACGCTCTACAATATCTTGGCTTAATCCAAATGTTGAAACAACTAATTCTGTAGAAGCTCCTTTTGAAGCCTCTCCTCCTGTTGTTGTTGCCTCATTCTTTGGTAAATTTGCTTGGCTATTTCCACACCCTGCTAATACTAATAACGATGCTACCGCAAGTCCTGCAATTGATTTTTTCATGTGTGTACACTCCTTAAATTTTTATTTTATAACACAATAACATGATCTTTAGGGAACGCCAGAGAGACTTTCGTTCCGACTTCTAAAACGGATGGATTGTTCACAAGAAGAACTCCCACTTCTGTTTTCACTTCATACTGATACGCTTTTCCGATGAAGGTTCTTACTAAAATTTCACCTGGAAGAACTCCATCGCCCTCGTTTAAGACTTCGATATGGTCTGGGCGAATCGTTATCTTCACATCTCCTTCCTTGGTATGTTCCCTCGTTTCTAGAACGAGTCCATTCGATAATTGAACGGTGTGATTTTCTTGAACTATTCCTTTGATGAAGTTTTCAAATCCAATAAAACGAGCGACGAACTCCGTCGTTGGATGTTGATAGATTTCTTCAGGTGTACCGTATTGTTCGATAATCCCATTATTCATGACCGCTACCTTATCCGAGATTGAGAAACATTCCTCTTGGTCGTGCGTTACGAATAAAGTCGTAATCTTGAATTGTTGCTGGATGCGTTTGATTTCTAGACGTATTTGAAGTCTAAGTTTTGCATCCAAGTTACTTAACGGTTCGTCTAGTAATAAGAGTTTTGGTTCAATGACCAGTGCTCTGGCTAGTGCCACACGTTGTCTTTGTCCCCCTGACAGTTGTTTTGGATAGCGATTTCCAAGTTCAGCCAAGCCGCACACTTCAAGCATTTTAGCGACTTTCTCATCAATCACTGCTTTACTTTCTTTTCTCACTTTCAATCCGAACGCAACATTTTCAGCCACTGTTAAATGGGGGAATAATGCGTAGCTTTGGAATACCATCCCGAATTGTCGATGGTGGACAGGCACTTTTGTCATATCCTCACCCTCTAATTCAAAGGTTCCGCTATTTTGACTAAGGAGTCCCGCTACAATACGAAGCGTCGTCGTTTTCCCACAACCACTCGGACCGAGTAAGGAAACCAATTCCCCCTTTTCAATCGATAAATTCAAATCTTTTAAAATATGATGTTTATTATCGTAAATCATATTTACATCTGTTAATTTTACAAATGACATATCTTTCTCCTTATGAAATGGAAGCTAAGCCCAACGTTTTTTCAATCGCAATCATAATCCCCATCGTTACAAACATTAAAATCACCGATAATGCTGAAACAGATGGATCGTAGTTAAATTCCATATAACTTAATAAAGTCGTTGGAAGCATGGTCACTCCTGGACCAGATAAGAACATCGATACTGGAACGTTGTTAAATGAGTTCACGAACGAAAGCATGAACGCCGCGAAAATTCCTGAAGTGATATTTGGTAAGAGCACCGTTGCAAAAGCTCTCTTCTTCGTACAACCAAGCGTCCAAGCGGCCTCTTCCATCGACACATCAACTTGTTCCATACTAGAGCCAACGACACGAATCACATATGGGATACTAATGAGGAAGTGCCCAATCAGTAATCCCGGTAGAATTGGGAATTTAAAACTCAAAACAATCATTTGATAGAGGGAATACCCTACGACAATCCCTGGAATCATTGTTGGCGATAAGAAGAAATCCTTCATTAATTTCTTCCCTTTAAAGTGGTCTCTGGATAATACGTACGCTGCAGGCACACCAATCACTAATGCAAGGAGTGTGGCTACAACGCCCACTAGTAAGCTGAGTTGTAAGCTCGACATGAAAGCTTTTGAAGTGAGCGCCATAATATACCAGTCGATGGTAAATCCTTTAATCGGGAAGGTAATAATCGCTTCTGTCCCAAATGAAGTAATCACGATAATCACGAGTGGTAAGAATAGGAATAAGAAGACAATAGTCGCAATCATTGTGAGTAATTTATTTTTACGCAATGTCTCCACCTCGCTTATCCATCGATTTCGCTAAGAGATTCAATGCCTTCATCACGGCAAATGTAATCACAATCATCACAAGTGCAATCACACTCGCACTTGTCCAATCACCAAGCGTTGTCGCGCGTTGGTAAAGTAATGTCGCTAACATCATCTTTTTATTTCCACCTAATAATTGTGGAGTTGTATATGCGGTAAGTGTCCCTGTAAACACGAGAATACTTCCGACAATCATCCCTGGTAGCGACAATGGCAAAATAATCTTGAAGAATCCTTTTAAAGGACTTAACCCAAGCGTTGCCGCCGCTTCTAATAGGTCATCATCAATATTTTCTAGAACTCCCACCAGTGTCATAATCATCGTCGGTAAGAATAAATAAACCGAACCGATAATAATCGAGAAGTCTGTATATAAGAGTGACAATGGCTCGTTAATCACTCCAAACATCATAAGTAGATTATTAATAACTCCGTTTTTACCAAGAATCGTAATCCATGCAAAGCTTCGAATAACAGAGTTTGTTAATAGTGGGAATAGCGTTAATGCAATTAAAATCCCTCTCCATTTCTTCGATACTCCAGAAATGACGTATGCTGCCGGCAAGCCCAAAACAGCACAAAAAATAGTAACGATCAAGGAAATACTAAGCGTACGTCCTAACACCGCCATAAAATAGGAATCTTTGAAAAAATCAATATACAGTTGCAAAGAAAAACTACTTTCTGGGAAAACTGTAGGAATCAAACTACTTAGTAACGGAAGGACTAAGAAAAAGCATAATAGAACAATCCCAGGAAAGAGCAACGTATATCGAACGTTCTTTTTCATAACACATCTCCTTGTTCGTTTTTAGACTTATATTATACGGCTAATTTTAAGAATTTTCAACACGATTTTCAAAAAATCCAAACAAAATTTTATATACGCTCTATTAAATTCGTGTTTAAACCCCTTTTCACCCCGCCATTACCAAATATGGTAATTACCATATTTGGTAATGGCGTCTTCTCCCCTTCCATCTCAACGAGCGCAGAAGAAGCATTAGTGCTTTTAACAAGCTAACTAATCAAAGTTCAAGGATTACAAAAAAGAATCAGTTTATTGAAAGAATAGTGGGATTAGCATTGAAACGAATAAGCAGGAGTAAGGAATTTATTCTTACCGAAAATACTCTATAGAGTTAGACGCAGTAGCTGATTGAATTAAGCTTCATCACTTGTGATTCGCTTAATCCTAATCAGCCTTGCGGGGGTAAGACTACAAAGCAAAACGGGCTCACGCTGTGAGTCCGTTTTTGACTTTGGTCTTACTCCCGGCTTTGAGGCTTCAAAGGCGAGAGACGCCGGCTCGAGCCAATACCCCTTGCCCTTCCTTTTAGCGAGCGTAGAAGAAGTATTCCTACTTTACTAACTCGCACAATAAAAAAGTACGAAGATTAGCTATCTTATGTATAAAAACAAAGATTACCTCGGTTTCTATAATAACAACAATAGCGACTAGTAACCGATGCGAATTACGGATGTGAGAAATTTATTTCCTAGCATCCGTTTGAGGCTCGGTAGGAACTGAGACGCAAGGCTCAGTCCGGTACAGCTATTGTCGTTATTATGAAGATAACCGAAGGTAATCTAAGTTTTTATAGTACTACATAAAATAATCTTCGTACTTACTTTATTTTATCGAATAGATACGTTGTCTAAAGCCACTAATGCTTCTTCTACGCGAGTCATGGCGGACTTAATAACGTCTTCCTCCAACGTCGCATTGCGGTTCACAAACAATAATGAATACGCTAATGATTGGAATCCTTCTGGCACATGTTCCCCTTTATAAACGTCGAATAACGTTACTTTTGATAAGAACTCACCAGCATTTGCACGGATCACATCCACTAACTCAGCATGTGTTAATGAAGTTGGTGCTAAGATCGCGATATCGCGTGTCATACTTGGATATTTCGCAACCGATTGAATCACTGCTTCTTGTAAGTTAGCTGCAAGTAATGGTTCCACATCTAACTCGAAGACGAATGTGTCTTGTAAGTCTAATGCTTTTTGAACCGTTGGATGAACTTTACCGATTAAACCAATCACTTCTCCGTCTAAAAGAATACGTGCTGATTGTCCTGGGTGTAATTCTTCAATATCTGTTAAAGGCTCGAAACGTACACGGTCTAAGCAGTCTAATTGTGCGAAGTACGCTTCTAGAATTCCTTTTACCACATAGAAATCCACTTTCTCTGCTTTATGGTTCCAGTTTGCACTTGTCACGTCTCCTGTTAAAATACCCGCGATGACCTCGTTTTCGATGAAATCTTCACTTCCAGCAGCTCCTAGTTTGAACACACGGCCTGCTTCAAATAATTTCACGTTGTTTTGTGAACGAGCCACGTTGTATTGAACGGCTTCTAATAAACTTGGTAATAGTGATTGACGTAATTCGCTACGGTCTTCACTCATTGGCCAGCTTAAACGCACACTTGTTGCGTCTTTCTTCGTAAACCATTTTGATTTTTCTGGAGTGGTTAACGCATAAGTGTATGCCTGTGAAAGTCCAGCTCCTTGCATGAATTGACGAGTGTAACGGATGAAGCGTTGTTTGTCCGTTAAGCCCCCCACTGTACTTTCAGTTGTTGGTAATGTTGCAGGAATCTTGTCGTATCCGTAAATACGTCCCACTTCTTCCACTAAGTCTGCTTCGATTGAAATATCAAATCTCCATGCAGGGATTTTCACGTCGAAACGTGTTCCTTCTACAGTTGTTGGATATTCTAATTGTGCAAATACTTGTTTCACTTCATCAAGTGTTAAGCTTGTTCCTAAAACGTGGTTTAAGCGTTCTAGAGTGATGCTTACAACTGGTAATTCTAAATCGTAGCTTTGTACAGAAGCAAATTCTTCTTTCACTGTTCCACCACCAAGCTCGGCAATCAATGCTGCAGCGCGTTTTCCGGCTTGAACGATGGTTGCTTTGTTAATGCCTTTTTCAAAACGAGCACTTGATTCGCTACGTAAGTTATGTTTTTGTGAAGCTAGGCGAACTGCTTTAGGATCGAACAAGGCTGCTTCTAATAACACTGTTGTTGTCTCGTCTGAGATTTCAGTATCTAATCCACCCATTACACCAGCTAATGCGACTGGTCGGCCACCTGAAGTAATCACGATTTCGTTTTCTAATGTACGTTCTTCCCCATCTAAAGTCACTACTGTTTCGCCTTCAGTTGCGCGACGGACATGGATGGCTTTTTCAGGTAATTTATCGTAGTCAAATGCATGGAGCGGTTGACCGTATTCCATTAAGATGTAGTTTGTTACGTCCACTAGATTATTGATTGGACGAACACCTGCTGCGATTAAACGGTTTTGCATCCATTGTGGACTTGGAGCCACTTTAACACCTTCGATTAAGAATGCGTGGTATGCAGGAGCGTCTGCTTCGTTTTCTACAGAAACTGTAACAACGCCTGGAATTTCAGAAGAAGTTCCTTTTTCGAATGCATCTGGTTCTAAATTGTTCTTCAAGTTGTAAATCGCACCAATTTCGTGAACAGAACCGCGCATGCTTAACGCATCAGAACGGTTTGCAGTGATGTCTAGTTCCACGATTGCTGAGTCAAGCGCTAATGCACAAACTGCGTCGCTTCCCACTTCGATGCTGTCATCTGTGAAGACGTAAATTCCATCCTCGTATTCTTTTGGTACTAAGTTACTTGGCACACCAATTTCTTGCAATGAACATATCATTCCTTGAGATTCTACGCCACGTAGTTTCCCACGTTTAATTTTATGACCGCCGGCAATGCGTGCACCGTGAGTCGCCACGATCACCTTTTGACCTGCCGCGATATTTGGAGCACCACACACGATTTGAAGAGGCTCGTCAGCTCCTACTTCAACTGTAACAACGTGTAAGTGATCTGAATCTGGATGGTCAACCACTTCTGTTGCTAAACCAACCACTAGTCCTTTTAAGCCTTCGCCTGGAACCGTTACGCTATCGACTTCGATTCCTGTACGAGACATTTTTTCTCCTAATTCTTGAGGAGTGACTTGTGATAAATCAATATATTCATTTAACCATTCGTATGATAATTTCATGTTCTTCCTCCTCTTATGATTCTTTCGTAAATTGGCTTAAGAAACGTACATCGTTTGTATATAATGAACGAATATCTTCAATCCCATATTTCAACATTGCGATACGGTCTTGGCCTAATCCGAAGGCAAATCCACCGTAAACACTTGAATCCACACCAGCAGCTTCAAGGACGTTTGGATGCACCATACCACTACCTAATACTTCAATCCAACCTGTTCCTTTACATACAGAACAGCCTTCTCCACCGCATTTGAAGCAGCTAATATCCACTTCTAGAGATGGCTCCGTGAATGGGAAGTAACTTGGGCGAAGACGCACTTCACGGTCTTCCCCGAACATTTCTTTAGCAAATGCCTCAAGAGTCCCTTTTAAGTCTGACATCGTAATGTGTTTATCGATCACAAGACCTTCGATTTGATAGAACTGATGTGAGTGAGTCGCATCATCGTTATCACGACGGAATACACGACCCGGACTTAACATCTTCAATGGGCCTTTTGTAAAGTCATGTTTCTCCATTGTACGAGCTTGTACTGGAGAAGTTTGTGTACGAAGTAAGTACTCAGGAGTGATGTAGAATGTATCTTGCATATCACGCGCTGGGTGATCTTTTGGCAAGTTCATCATCTCAAAGTTATAGTGGTCTGATTCCACTTCTGGGCCTTCTACGACTTGGTATCCAAGGCCGATGAAGAAATCTTCTACTTGGTCTTGAACATGCGCTAATACATGAGCAGTTCCACGTTCGACTGGACGTCCTGGCATTGTGACGTCGATCGTTTCAGATTGTAACGCTTCTTCTAACGCTTTTGCTTCAAGCACTTCTTTAACAGAAGCGATTTTTTCTTCTAATACAGAACGTAATTCATTAGCAAGAGCCCCTACTTTTGGTTTCTCTTCGTTGGCTAAGTTTTTAATGTTTTTAAGAACTTCAGTGATTGGTCCTTTTTTCCCTAATTGTTGTACACGAATTTGATCGAGCTCTTTTAAGTTTGTTACTTCTTCTAACGAAGCAAGCACATCTTTACGAATCGCATCAAACTGCACTTTCATTTCTTCTAAATTCATTGTATTCCTCCTTATAAAATAAAAATCCCTTATAGCCAATAGACTATAAGGGACGAAATTTCGCGGTACCACCCTTGTTCCTTGAGACAGGCTCAAGACACTTGGACGCTGTTAACGGGGGCGACCCGAACCATTATTCATCAGTGAATCCCAATGGTCACTCCGGAAGTGAAAAGTTTGAAACGTGACTTGGAAGACTTGCAGTCAGGATCTTCCTCCCTGAAAAGCTTTGTTAAAAACCCTTTTCCATCAATGTGTTTTCTATATATGCTTTATCCTATCATAATGACGTGAAAATGAAAAGAAAAACTAATCTTTTTCATCATAGGTCCGTTCCCCAATAATATATCGAGGACGCTCTTTGGCTTCTAAATAAATCTTACCGATGTATTCACCGATAACACCAAGACTGATTAACTGTACCCCGCCAAGTAGACTGACAATGGCATAAGTACTCGCCCATCCAGCAACGGAGTTATTTGAGAATTTAGCCCAAAGCACCCAAATAATTAACGCAAAGCTGAAGAATGAAGTTAGAACGCCGATTGCAGTAATGATTCGAATTGGTTTAATGGATAAACTTGTAATTCCGTCAATTGCTAATCCAAGCATTTTTGATAGTGGATAGTGACTTTCTCCAGCAATACGTTCATGACGTTTGTAAGTCACATAGGAATACTTAAAGCCTACAAGTGGCATAATTCCTCGAAGGAATAAGTTTACCTCTTTGAATTTCTTTAATTCTTGAATAAAACGTTTAGAGACGAGACGATAGTCCGCATGATTGAAGACGACGTCCGCACCAAACAGATGCATTACTTTATAGAAACCTTCAGCAGTAATACGTTTAAAAGCAGAATCCGTATCACGATTATCACGAACACCGTAAACGATCTCTGAACCATCTTTAAATTCTTCAACCATTTTGTCCATACAGTTAATATCATCTTGACCATCTGCGTCAATCGTAATAACGATATCTGCAAATTTAGCAGCTTCTTCCATCCCTGCTAAAACACTACTTTGATGCCCTCGATTTCTGCTTTGTGCAATTCCGACAACATGACTATTTTCTTTTGCATATTGTTGAATTAATTCCCACGTTTGATCTTTACTCCCATCATTGACATACATGACTTTACTGCTCGAATGTACTTGTCCCGTATTGATTAAAGATTCAATTTTTTCAATAAACATGGGATTCGTATACGGCAGAACCTTCTCTTCGTTATAGCAAGGAATAACGATATATAAAATTGGGTTATTTCTATTCATTTTTTTCTCCTAAAACTTGTATTCCAAAGGGGAAATTGGTCCCTCTAAATATTCTCACAATAATTTCACAACCGATAATAGCTAAAAGTGTTGTAAGTGCTGTTGAAACATATCCATTTATAAATATACCTGTATATTTTGAAGCCAATTGTCCCACTAGTTTTTCAACAAGCACAAGAACAATTGGTGAATGGACCCCATAATAAATCAACGTCTTCCGCCCAATTGCTTTACACCACTCAACTTCAGGAATAACTTTAAAAAAAGTAATCGTAGCCCAAATTGCTGAAATAGCGGCTATGTAAAATAAAAAATGATTGCCTATTTGTTGGTAGTATAAATCTACTTTATAGCCACTTAGTCTATAGTTTAATAAGCCTATTGTTATACTGATTATGGAAGCAATCGGTAAAAACTTAAGTGTTAAGTACTTTTCAATCAATGATAAATGTTTTCTGGTAATCACGCCTAATAAAATAAAGATAGTAGACACTGGAACTAAATCCCAGTTCCAAATTAAATACCAGTTTGCTTCATAAACTTTCTGACCTATGAAAACTAGGAGTATTAAACCAATAGCAACGGCTATTTGAAACTTCACTTCTTGCGCATATTTTAAAATAAAATAACAAACTATTTCAGATAAAAATAATACATTTAAAAACCATAATTGGAAATAAATATGCAATCTATCCGAGAAAAGTAATTGTTTAGCAAATCGGATTACATTAAAACTTAACACTTGGTCAGGATATAAAATAAAAAGTTGCACCAAAAATACAAATACATTCATTAAAATAAAAGGTACAACGATCCCTTTAAACTTATTCCAGAAAAAAGTACAGAAATTTTTATATTTATCTATCGAAAATGTAAAGCCCGATAAAAAGAAAAATAAAGGAATGTGGAATAGATAAACGATTGTTCTACCCGTTTTCGGTGTAAAGGTTATATGTCCAATAATTACTAAAATAATGGCTAATCCTTTTGCCATATCAATATAACCAATTCTCTTTTGCATTTTTTTCTCCTTATTTTTCTTTTAGTTTAAAAATACTCATCTCAGCTGTTACTTTCTCAACCTCTTCAAAGTAGACATTTTTGTTGTAATGTTCCTTCATAATTCTAATGACACTATCCATATTCCCAGAATCTTTTGCCCAAAAGAAAATAACATTATCGTTATCAATTGAAGAAGATAATAAATTTTCAGAATCATCAATCTTATAGCTATTTAATAATTGACGATAATGAGGTGAAAAAGTCTGCCAATTTCCTAGTGTCGTTGTATGATTAACAACTTGCCCGGATCGAATTCTGAAGGTAGATAGTGAAGGTTGGGAATTTACAAGTGTCCCATATCCTCCAAATACAATCAGTTGATTTGGATGGTCTTTCACCACTTGATAATATGTAGTATTCATTGAATCAGTAATTGTTGGGAACCAATACCATTCCTGATTCATAAATTCTAACCATTTATATCCTGTGACCAGTAAAAGCCCTTGTACACATAAAAATAAAACTTTCTTTTTAAACCATTTTCTTTTCTCATAGAAAACAGGTGAATAAATCAAAAAGAACATTAAAAATGATACCATCAATGGTAAATAAACCCTTTCTACCACCCTCTGCCGAACAAAGAGTGCTCCGATTAAAATAAACGGAGTAATGGGTAATAACCACGCCCATATATTTTTTGGTCTAAAAAGAAGTAGCCAAACAGAAAATAATATGAGATAGGCTACTAGGATAATATTTTGAAAATAATCAATGATAAACTGAGGGATATCAAAGGAATATTTCTCTGTAATTGAACGGACTGACTGAATTTTTTCCAACATTTCATTATTCAAAGCTCTTTTTTCGGCGAACAACCAATAAGTCGAAACTTTTAAGTCATTTTCACTAATACCCATTTTTTCAAATTCTTCACGGTGCTTATCATAACTAATTTCTGGGAAATCTCTAAGATTAGTACTTAGTTCATTCCATTTAAGATACTCCTGAACATCTGGTCGAGTCATCGAATAAACTTTATTGGATATATTAATGGATAATACAATCCCTATAAGAATAAGCATTTCCTTCCATTTCTTATTCTTTAGAATCTCATAAATAAGGAAGGGTAAAACCAACACGATCAAACTAGACGCAATTTGAGGTCTGATTGAAATTCCTACTACTACAGTCAATATTCCCATTACTAGAGACTGATTAAATAATAATAAAATTCCTGCTGCTGCAACTAAGTATGAGATTACAGAAAACGAAAAATACTTAATCAGCACACATTGCATAAGAAGTGTTAACGGAATCAATACATATAATTTTTTCTTATAGAAAAAGTCGTTAAAAACACTGATGCTTCCACAGTATGTCGCAACCAGAAAAATAAAATAAATATTCCAATTCTGGAAAATCTTTTGAAGAGCTACGAGAATAGAGGATAGTCCTATTCCCATGTATGGCAACAGCATACTTTCATGAGACAAAATGGTTTGGTTAATCATAATGTCATCTACAACTGGATACTCAAATCCCTTATGCCAAATATACGCATAAAATAGTAAAAATGGAATAGACCACAATGCTATTCTAATTCCTTTATTTAGTTTCATTTATGAATCCTCTTTGTTTTAAATATCAATCATTACTATACCATTTTTTTTAGCTATACACCACGTTTAAAAGAACATTTGAATCGCAATCACAATGATTAAAATCACAATAACAGAAACCAGCCATACATTTAGAAAATGATTGTATCTTCTAAGTCCTGATTTTGGCGTGCGGTGAGGTTGTAAGCGATCTGCCTCTCGTTCAGAATAAAAGTCTTCTTCGATTCCAGAAGAAGACTCACGACTCTCTCTTCGCTCTTGCCTAGTTTCTAGTTCTTCTAACTCTCGATTCTGTTTTTCTAATTGTTCTTTATACGATTTTCTCGTTAATAAAGGTTCATTTGGCATTGATTATTCTCCTTTATGCATCCAAGCATATTGTGCTGCAATAATCGTCTTCGCGTCCGCAATTTCACCCGTTTGGATTTTTTGCATCACTTCTTCGAGTGGCATCCATAAGATTTCAACAAATTCATCTTCGTCTGCTGGTTTCGCATTTTCTTTGACCGTCACATTTTTTGCTTGGAATAATGTAATTTTCTCATCGCAGAATCCAGGGGTAGAGACCATTTCCATCATCTTCACCCATTCTTCGGCAACTAGGTTTGTTTCTTCTTCTAATTCACGTTTTGCGGCTTCTAGAGGCACTTCTTCCTTCGAGTCTAATTTCCCTGCTGGAATTTCCAAGAAGTGCATTTCTAATGGTTTTCTATATTGACGAACGAGTAGCATCTTTCCGTCACGAATCACGAGTACTGCTACTGCTCCCGTATGAAATACGAGGTCTCGCGTAGAAGTTTTCCCATTCGGTAGCTCTACGATATCTTGTGTTACTGTAAAAATACGTCCTGAATATTTAATATCTCTTTGAATTGTTTTTTCTGTAAAATCCATAATTTCGCCTCCATTTTGCTTTATTATAATTGGTTTTAAGCATTTCAACAATCGATTTTACTAAACTTTAAAGACAAAAAATGAGTGATAAAACTATCACTCATTTTCGAATTATTGTCTGTTATTTTGTTGTACTTGTGTATTTACTGTTGCAGCATTGGTTTCAGAATTACTTCTTTTACCAAAATAAGCTTCATACACTTTTTTAGCAATTTTAGCAGCATAATCTGATGGGTATCCATCTTTAAAGTATGGTGCTACTACAGACACAACAATTTCAGGATTATCATACGGAGCGTATGAAATGAATGTTGAGTTTTCTACAGCCTCATTCTTATAAGCAGGATTTGGCCCAGAATAGAATGCTTCTACAGTCCCTGTTTTACCAGCTACTTCTGGTGAGTAATTTTTGAAAGTAGAAGAAGAAGTTCCATTCTCCCCATGAGTAACACGGTATAGTCCTTCTTTAATATGATCCAGAATTTTCTTCTCTACTTGAAGAGTATTCATAATTTTGGTTGGAATGACATCTTCTAAGTTTCCAATTCCACCTTTAGGGCTCGTTTCATGAATTTCTTTCACTAAACGAGGAGCAATACGTGTTCCTCCATTTGCAATGGTCGACATATATTGAGCTAATTGAAGCGGTGTATATAAGTCAAACTGACCGAACGCAAAGTCAAGTGCAGAAAAGGCATCGGCTGTTCCACCATTATATCCTTTTCCTTCATTTGGAAGATCAATTCCGGTTCTTACACCCAAACCAAATTGAGCATAATACTCACGTAATTTATCAAATAGGCTTAAATTGATATTCAATTTTCCGCCTTTAACATATTCTGCTTGTCCGCCCATTTTCATCGCTAATTTAATCATATAGACGTTTGAAGAGCGTTCCAATGCATCTAAATCTGTCAATTCAATTTGTCCATTGCGGTTAAACCATGAACTCTTCGGTTTAGAAGCTTCAAATTCAATCGGTTCATCGACTATTTTATTGTCTTCAAGAGTCAACGCTCCATCCATATAACCAGATAAGACCGTTGCTGGTTTAACAACCGACCCCATTCCAAATGAGTTGTTAATCGCTCCTAAAGCATCGTCTTCCACTCCATTGGATTGGAAATTCCCATCAAATTTCTTTTTCTTACCCGTAATTCCTAGAACGTCTCCATTTTTAGGATTCATTACTACGATATACACGCGATCAGCAGCTGGGTCCGTCATTTCTTCAACAGAAGTTTTGGCAATTTCTTCTATTTTTTTCTGGAATTCAGTATCAATGGTTAATACTAAATTAGAACCTGCTTTCCCTGGATAGGTTTCGTTATTTTTGATGATCTGTCCTTTTGTATTCGTTTGGGATTGAACGACAGTCTTAGATCCACTTAACACAGTTTCATACTGTTCTTCTAGATAACTCGTTCCGACACGATCGTTCAGTGAATATCCTTGAGCTAATAATGATTTTACTTTTGATGAAGGTAGACCTGTTTTTTCAGAGGAAACCGTTCCAAGGATTGTTTTTAACATATCCCCCATTGGATACTCACGGTCCCAATCAGAATCAATATCTACTCCTCGAAGCTCGCCTAATCGTTCACTGATTTTTGCGACTTCTTGCTCGGTTACTCCTTCATTTTTCAGCGTAACTGTTGAAAGAGAATAAGCACTATTCATCTTTGTAAAAATAGCAATCACTTGTTTTTCAGCTTCACTATAGTTTAACTCATCTGAAGAAATATGAGCTAATTGCATCTCATACGTTTGGCTTGAAGAGAGATTTTCTTTTGAAATTTGTTTCTTTTCTTCAGCTGTCAGTAATCCATCTAATTTGTCAGGATTTAAAGCCACCCAATAATCTTTTAAATCACGCTCTTTTAATTCAGAAGTATCTACTGAAATCAAAGAGGTTAATTTTTTGGCGATTTCTAACATTTTTGAGGACTTCGCATCCGCAGGTCTTGTATAGTTAATCGATAATTTAGTCTTGTTTCCTACTAAAACTCGACCTTGGCTATCATAGATAGATCCTCGAGGAACAGCTTTTTTGGAAGTGGTGGTTTCAGTTCGTTGAACGAGAGCAACAAACTCATCCCCTTTAACTAATTGGACATACGCCAAACGGCTAATCAACGCAATAAATGAAAAGAAAACAATTAAAAATAATAAATTTAAACGAAATGGAATATGTGATTTTTTCTTTTTGTTTTTTGATTTTCTTTTATTCAACATAATAAACTCCATGCATATTCTAGTAACTCATAACAGTATACCATAAATTCCTATTTGAACTATATAAAAAGGGGTTAATTAATTACTAAGATTTTGGACTCTACTACCCATTTTTTCGTGCAGCAAATCCAATAACGTGCTATGCTATCATTGAATACAACTAAGGAGATTTCTATGAAAACTGAGCGCAATTGGAATAAAAGAAAATACTACAGCCTTAGTATTTTTATCCCATTATTCCTCCTTCTTTTTATATTTATTCTTTTTTCAATAACCCCATTTGGAAATCGCACTTGGCTAACCGTCGATTTGGGGCAACAATACGTCGATTTCTTTGCTTATTATCAGGATACTCTATTACATCATCCTGAACAGTTCTTTTATAGCTTTTCCAAATCCATCGGTGGAGAGATGGTAAGCTTATGGTCTTATTATTTATTAAGTCCCTTTAACTTGATTTTTCTTATAATTCCAAAATCACATATTACAATAGGAGTCTCACTTCTAATTCTCTTGAAACTCATTTTTTGTACGGTCAGCTTTGCCTATCTTTTGGATAAGAAATTTGGAAAAAGAGATTTGAACGCACTTCTATTTGGACTTTCTTATGGGTTTATGAGTTATCTATCGGTTAATCAACTCAATATCATGTGGCTAGATGCCTTGATTGGTCTTCCAGTCATTTTATTAGGGGTCGACTCGCTCATTAACAATGAAAATCCGATTCGGTATATTCTTCCATTGGCAATCACCGTTTTAGCTAATTATTACACAGGATATATGATTTGCCTCTTTTTAGTGTTTTATTTCCCTTATGCCTACTTGCTTGAAAAAGGAAGCTTTCAATGGAAGGATTTTCTTAAAACCGGAGCTCGTTTTGCTTTATACAGTATATTAGCGATTGGGCTCATTATGATTGTTCTACTTCCAAGTGCTTATAGTTTACTTGGAAGTAAAGGAGCAGCAAAGCAAAGTCTCTGGTCTCTAAAATCAGAATACAATCCTTGGTTGATACTCTCAAAATTATTCATTGGTAGTTTTGACTTTCAGCAAATGCCTAAAGGATACCCAAATATTTTTGTTGGTAGCTTGGCACTCTTTTCCTTTTTTACCTATTTTACTCATAAGAAAATTAGACTCGCTGAAAAAATCATCGCCTTTGTCATTACTCTCTTCTTTTTAGTGAGTTTTAATATCGATTTTTTAGATCGAATTTGGCATGCTGGTCAACTTCCGAATTGGTATCCTTACCGTTTCTCATTCTTATTTAGTTTCTGGATTGTTTACATCGGGTATCAACAAACATTGAAGTTCTCAAAGATTTCAATGTTTGAAGCTTTTACATTTTTCTTTTTTATGCTTGCCATCAGCATCGGTTTCATCCTTTATCCTCAATCTTACCTTCAATCCTGGCAAATTGTCCTAGGGTTTGGAATTTCAATGGGTATTCTCTATGGATTAATTACTCAAACCAGATTCCAGAAGCGTTCTCGTAGGTTATGGATTAGTTTAGTCCTCATTGAACTTGTGTTGAATAGTGGAATTAACTTAGCTAGACTGGGATATGTGATGAATTCAGATTTCACTAACTATCAAGCCTCTTTAGAGCTTTGGAGCAAATCTCTATCAGCGCCTGACAACACGTTCTTTAGAAGTGAAAAAACAATTGCGCGTTCCAAAAACGATAATCTTCAAGTTCCTACTTACGGAATCTCTCATTTTTCATCTACCTTTGAGAAAGAAAGTGAACGTTTCTTTGAAGCTATCGGTGTTCGACAAGGAGTGGCCTACGTAAGTTATAGTAATGGAACGTTATTAACGGATGCCCTTCTTGGAATTAAAACAAGTTTTATCGCAAATAATCAGGCTTCTTATAATCATCGCTGGGAAAGAAAAGATTTAGAAACGATGGACGTTGCACAGCAATTTGAAGAAGGTACTGTTGTTCAAAATGACAATGTTCTTTCTATTGCTTATCCAATGAAACCCATATTAAAAGCGATGAAAGTCCCCGTTAATCAGCCGGTGGCCATGCAAAATCAATTATCTAACGCTCTTGCAGGAACCCATTCACCAAAGGATATTTTCACGAGAATTCCTTCTCAAATGGCTTACAGTAATATTAAAGGTCGCCCTTTTGCTCACCAAACGATACAGTTGGAAAATAGTGAAGAAAAAGGGAGCATTACATTAACCTTCACGCCAGAAACCGATAATCCTATCTATTTAGAATTAGCGGGAGATATGGAAGAAGATAGTTTCACGATGACCCTAAATGGAAAAGAGTATTTCTTTTATCCTGTTGAATCAAGACCCGTTCTTTTAAGTATTGCTTCCAAGAAAAAAGGAAGCCCTCAAACGATAGAGTTCACGATTCAAAAGGATCAATTTTCATTTACAAGATTGAATCTTTATTCCTTAAATGAAACATTATTACAAGATAGAATTCAACAAACGAAAGCTCAAGAATTAAAAATAGATACCTTCTCCTCTACCCATTTTTCTGGAACGATGACGGTAGAAGAAGAAAGCACGGTTTTAACGACGATTCCTTACTCAATAGGATGGACGGTTCGTGTAGATGGTCAACCTGTAGAAACTTATAAAATCCTCGATTCTCTTCTTGGATTTAGTATTTCCCCAGGAAAACATTCTGTCGAATATCATTATACGACTCCTTATCTGATTGAAGGTTCAATGATTAGCTTTGCTTCTTTTGTGTTTATTATTCTGATTTTGTTAACCAGACGCAAAAAGACCGATGACTCCTAGGAGACATCGGTCTTCGTTTTTTATAGATTATTTTGCAGCTTCGAAACGACGAGCTACTTCATCCCAGTTCACAACATTCCAGAATGCTGAAATGTAGTCTGGACGACGGTTTTGGTAGTTTAAGTAGTATGCATGTTCCCATACATCTAATCCTAATAATGGAGTTTTGCCTTCTGATAGAGGGTTATCTTGGTTTGGAGTAGAAACGACTTCTAATTTTCCGTTAGAAAGAACTAACCAAGCCCAACCAGACCCAAAACGAGTTGCTGCTGCTTGCGCGAATGTTGCTTTAAATTCGTCGAAGCTTCCGAATGCTTCGTTGATAGCTGCTAATAAAGCACCTTCTGGAGCTTTTGCACCTTCTAGAGATAATTGAGTCCAGAATAAGCTATGGTTTGCATGTCCACCACCATTGTTGCGAACAGCTACACGGATATCTTCTGGAACAGCGTTTAAATCGCTAATTAATTCTTCAACTGTTTTTTCGAATAATTCAGGGTGTTTTTCTACCGCTGCGTTTAAGTTTGTAACATATGTATTGTGATGTTTATCATGGTGGATTTCCATTGTACGTGCATCAAAATGTGGTTCTAATACGTCAAATGCGTATTCTAATTTTGGTAATTCATAAGTCATTACTAGATTCCTCCTAATTTTAAATACAGTTTTGAAAACTGTTTCTTTCTTTAATTATCATACCATCCACTAAACACGATAGGCAAAAATTATGCCCACTTTCCTAGTTCCACCTTTAATCTTCAATTTATGGTATAATAATCCCGCTACATAGAGAAAGAAAAGAGATGAAAACATGAAATTTACAGAATACGCATTACAGCCTTATTTGCAAAAAGCCTTGGCAGACTTAAAATTTACACAACCAACCCCTATTCAAGAACGCATTATTCCGCTTTTATTAAAAGGAGAATCTGTGATTGGTCAATCGCAAACGGGTAGTGGAAAGAGCCATAGTTTCCTATTACCACTCATCAACAAAATTGACCCTAGCCGTCAAGAATTACAATTAGTGATTACAGTTCCGAGTCGTGAACTCGCAGAACAATTAACCGCTGTTGCAGCCCAACTCATTACCTTTAGTGATACAGAAATTTTATTAGAAAAATGTATCGGTGGTACAGATAAAAAACGCCAAGTGGCAAAACTCACTCAAACGCAACCACATATCGTGATTGGGACACCCGGTCGTATTTTCGACTTAATGCAAGAGAATGCCCTCTTCGTTCAAACGGTCCAAATGATGGTCGTTGACGAAGCTGATATGACATTTGACTTAGGGTTCCTTGAAACCGTCGATGAAATCGCATCTCGTATGCCAGAAAACTTACAAATGTCTGTTTTCTCTGCGACAATTCCAGATAAGATTAAACCATTCTTGAAGAAATACTTGGGTAATCCAAAGGTGATTCAAATCGAGAATACACAACTCGTTTCACCGACAATTAAAAATCAATTGCTTGTGACAAAGGCACAAAATCCAATGGAAGTTCTACGTCAATTACTGGTGATGGGACACCCTTACCTAGTACTTATTTTCGTTAACACAAAACAAAAAGCCGATGAAGTCACTCAAGACCTCCGCAATCATAACTTCAAAGTAGCAACGATTCACGGAGATATTCCTTCAAGAGAACGTCGCCGTGTAATGAAACAAATTCAACAAATGGATTATCAATTTGTGGTTGCAACTGACCTTGCTGCACGTGGGATTGATATCGAAGGTGTTTCTCACGTCATTAACTTAGAAATTCCTGGCGAATTAGAATTCTTCATTCACCGTGTGGGTCGTACAGGACGTAATGGTCTTGAAGGAACAGCCATCACCTTCTACACACCAGATCAAGAGCAGGCCATCCAAACATTAGAAGGAAAAGGCATTTCATTTGAAACGGTTGAATTGAAAAATGGCGAGCTTGTGGAAAGTTATGACCGCTCTCGTCGCGAAAAACGTAAAAACACGCAATCAAAAGACTTGGATCCACGCCTTAAAGGAATGATTAAGAAGGCGAAGAAAAAAGTAAAACCAGGCTATAAGAAAAAACTCGGGCAGGAAATCCGTCAAAAACAGCGCAGACAAAATCGTACAAAAAATAAATAGTACAGATTACTTTCCTTACTATCAGATTACTTCGAATCCTTTCGGATTTTTCTATAATCGCTGTAATGGGGTACCGGTTCGAGCCTAAGGTCTTTCACCTTCAAAGCTTCAAAAAGGGAGTAAGTAATCCATTCCTAACTCCCTTTAAGCACAGTGGTTGAATGGTATGAGCTTCACTGTAAACAGCTTGCTCATACCTATTCAACTTTGTGGGGGAAAGAAAACGAAACACCCTAGATACAATAATGTATCTAGGGTGTTTCTGTCTTTCTCCCTCGCTTTTGATACTATCCCCCACTACTGCGATTATAGAATCCGAATGATTCTTCGTAATCTATTCTTCAGTCTCTGCTATTTATTTTTGTAGATTTTATCAAAAGAAAACCACCTAGAAACTAAAATTAGTTTCTAGGTGGTTTTTAAATTACTGTTTCTTTTTACTTTCTATATCAATAAATTCTTTCATTCCGAGAAGCCAGTTAAAAGTCGTTGTTACTAATAAGTAATAGAAAATACTGATTCCTCCACCGACGCCTAAAATGGCAATCAAACTATACAAAACAGCTGGAAGAAAGGCTGCTGCCATCGTTAATTGCTTCGAAACGGAGGTTGGCATTTGAATCCAAGCCCCCATAAATAAAGCTGCAAACAATCGAACAATAAAGCCTACAATAATCAATATTACGTATAATAATAAGCTGTTGTATACAAACATGAATAACATGACACCCAATAATACCATCCACAGATTCGCATTAAACTCTTGGATATACTGATGAATCATCTCTTTGTTTAACTCACCAATATCACTATAAGAAATTTTTGCTGAATTTAAGACTGTATCTAAGGCCATATGATCTTGTAGAAATGCAATAGTTGGAATTCCTTGGTTAGATTCCGCACTAACATCATTATCTGTAGATTTTCCAGTTGGATCAAACAACACATTAAAGGCGTCCGAACGATACAAGAAACCAGATTGTTGATCCGCAACTAATTTTCCATCCTTTACTGAAAGTTCAGGAAATTTTTGTTCTACTACTTTTATATTCTCCGCAATTTTTCCAATAAATTCATTTGCTCGAAGAAAATTCGGAATGGAAATGATAAGGACCAACAAGAAAAAAATTCCTTTTATCTTTTTCAATGGATTTTGTAAAATAGTCCAAATTTTATTAGGTTTTAATAAACTAAGTCGAATAAATTCTTTAATCGTCATGCGCGCCTCCTATATAGAGAACAGTTTACAGAAAAAGCGCGTCCATTTCAAGAAAACAAGGTTGCGCGAAGGAATTGCTTCTATGACTATTCCTAAAAATCCTTACGGATTTCTTTTTATAGTAGCGGTAACGTTACACCGGTTCGAGCCATTCTGTCTCTCACCTTCGAAGATTCAAACGCGGAGTACGGGATTTATCCCTACTCCGCATAATTCACTTTCGATGTTCTTCACGTTACTGCTACTATAAGAAATCCACGTTTTTTTAGGAATTCCTTTAGAAGCTTTTCTTCGCTTTTGAAGATGGGAATAATTGTGCTTTCTACACTTTTTATAGAACAAAAAAAGACTAGGGAACTCCCTAGTCTTCATTTTTGGCTATTAATCTCTTTCAACCCACTTACGACCTTCACGCTCTAAAAGTTCAAAGCTGACTTTTGGTCCTTTGCTTCCAGCAGCATAATTTGGAAACTCTTCAGCAATTTCGCTGTCCCAAGTTTGTCGAATCGTATCTACATATTTCCAAGAAGCCGCAACTTCTTCCCAGTGAGTGAAGTTTGTCATATCGCCTTCAATACAGTCTAAAATTAAACGTTCATAGGCTTCTGGACTTCTTAGCGAGAATGTTTCATCAAAGATTTTTTCTAAATGACTCGTTTGCAGTGCAATGGTATTTCCAACTGCTTTCGAATTAATCACAAAACAGAATCCCTCACGAGGAGTGATGTGAATGGAAATACGGTTTGAAGGACATCCTTCTACTCCACAGAATAATGGAGAACTTGCTTCCTTAAACACAACATCGATTATGGTTTCTTTGGCATTTAAGCTCTTTCCTGTACGGACATAGAAAGGAACCCCTTGCCAACGTTCGTTATCAATTAATACTTTTCCTGCAACAAATGTTTCCATATTCGAATCATCAGCGACATTTGCATCTTCTCGGTACCCCGGTTTCAATCCATCTTCGGAAGGTCCATATTGTCCGCGGACAAAGTTTTCCTTCACTTCTTCGGCAGTATATGGACGAAGTTGCTCTAACACTTTAATTTTATTTTTACGAATGTCTCCAAATGAAACAGGTGGTTCCATCGCCACTAAAGCAAGGATTTGTAAAATATGGTTTTGGACCATATCACGAAGTGCGCCACTAGTATCGTAATACCCGCCACGCTCTTCTACACTGACTTGCTCCAACAATGAAATTTGGACATGGTCAATATTTTCTTTATTCCATAATGCCTCAAAAACACGATTTGCAAATCGAACCGCTGAAATATTTTGAATCATTTCTTTTCCTAGATAATGATCAATGCGATAAATTTGATTTTCATCAAACGATTGACGAAGTTGATGATTCAACTCTTGAGCTGATGCAAAATCTTTTCCGAATGGTTTTTCAATAATTAAGCGATTATAACCATTTGGTGTTAATAATTGCTCTGCTTTTAAGTGCTCTGTAATAGTCCCAAAGAAATTTGGAGCCATCGCAAGATAAAAAACACGGTTCCCATTGATTTGATAGGTTCCATCTAATCTTTCAGAAAGTTCTTTTAAAACGACATAATGATGAGTATCATTCACATTATGTGGTTGATAGTAAAAATGCGATAAGAATTCATTTAATTCTTCCTCACTCTTTACTAAAGATTGTACAGACTGTTTTACGACATCTCTAAAATAGTCATCAGTCCACTCTCTACGTGCTGTCCCAATGACAGCAAAATGATTTTTAATGAATCCTTTTTGGAATAAACGGAAAATTGCAGGATAAAGTTTACGGTGAGCTAAATCACCAGTTGCTCCAAACAGTGTAATAAGTACATGTTGTTCGCGCATGAGTTGTCCTCCTTGAATATAATACGCAAGCATGCAGCCTGCAATTGATAAAATACTACTTTTCTAGTGTAAGTTATAAGAATAGAAAAGTAAACTATAAAACGCCCTTCCTCTCAGAAAGGGCGTTTTGCTTAAAAAATATCCTGAACTCTTCGAATTGGTTTATCATCTCGAATAATCGGAATGGTTTTTCTTTCCTTCGTTGTTGTTTCTTGAGACGTTGGTTCTGTTGTCGTTTCTTCAACGGTTGTAGGCTCAACAGTTGTTGGTTCAACAGTTGTTGGTTCTTGGGTTGTAGGCACTTCAGTCGTTGGAACAACAGTGGTTTCTTTAGTCGTCGTTTCTACTGTTGTCTCAACTGTAGTCGTCGTTTCCACGCCTTGTATCCATCTTCCTTTATGATCTACTTTATATCCATCCGGTGTTTCTCCGTCTCGAATCATTTTTCCAGATTCTTCGAAATAATGATAATATCCTTCAAACCACTTCCAGCCTGTTTGCATCTCACCTGCAGTATTGAAGTAATAATACTCATTGGCTACTTCTTGAAGACCTGTTACCATTCTTCCTTCTGGAGCTTGTAGGTAATACCACTTACCAGATTCTTGGAACCAGCCAGTCTTTTGGGCACCACTTTCTTGATAATAATGATATGCTCCATCATGCCATTTCCAACCAGTTTGCATTTCACCTGCATTATTGAAGTAGTACTTAGCCTCTTTAATTTCATGCGTTCCAACAGCCATACTTCCGTCTTCTGGAGTTAAATAGTACCATTTTTCAGATTCTTTTAACCATCCTGTCTTTTGAGAACCACTTTCTTGATAGTAACGATATGCTCCATCATGCCATTTCCATCCGGTTTGCATTTCACCTGCGTTATTGAAATAATAAGTAAGACCATATACTTTAGCAGTTCCTACAGCCATTTCGCCATTTTCTGGAGTTAAATAATACCACTTACCAGATTCTTCGTACCATCCTGTCTTTTGAGAGCCATTTTCTTCATAAAAATGATACGCTCCATTATGCCATTTCCAACCAGTTTGCATAATTCCTTTAGAATCAAAGTAATATGTTTTACCATTTACAATTCTTGTCCCTTTGACAATCTGATTATTTTCATCAAAGTAATACCATTTTGAATCGTGTTGCTTCCAAGAGGACGGTTTGAGATTTTTTTCTTTTAAAGCTCCGCTCTCTTCAAAGAACATTGCTTCCTTATTCACCGTCTTCCAACCAGTCTGCATTTTTCCATTCTCATCGAATAAATAAGTCTTGCCATTAATTTGCGACAACTTATCATTTTCTCTTGATCCACTTGGATTTAGATAGTACCAATCATCCCCTAGTTGGAGCCAACCAGCTTTGGCCATCTTCCCATCTTTATGCAAGTAATACCAATAATCATCAGATAATTGCCACTTTTCTGTTTGTAGATGTCCTTTTCCATCAAAGAAATAACTTTCATTATCAATCGTATGCCATCCAATGGCCTTTTCTCCTGAATCTAATTGATACATACGGAAACCATCTTTTACATACCATTTTGTTTCAACCGTTGGAATTTGAGGGAATTGATTGGAAACATCTGTAAATCCAGATTGGTTGATATCATAAACAGTTGCATCATATTGTTTACTTGTAGCTTTTACAATTTTTGTTCCTCGATCTTCTAACCATTTTTT
Source organism: Granulicatella sp. 572.rep1_STHE (assembly GCF_001073445.1). NCBI lineage: Bacteria > Bacillati > Bacillota > Bacilli > Lactobacillales > Carnobacteriaceae > Granulicatella > Granulicatella sp. 572.rep1_STHE. The sequence goes on from NZ_JVBO01000019.1 coordinate 181,516, forward strand.
TGTAGAAGGAACATTAATATCTTGTCCGGTTGTTTGAACAACTAAACTTGGTTTTAAATTTTCTAAGAAGTTAATAGAATTGGATTTAGTAGATTCCGAATGATGATTCCATTTCATCAAATCCACTTTCCCAATTTGTGATCCTAATTGGTCTTCTGCACCTTCTGCATTATCCAAATCTCCACCTAAATAGATTTTTTTCCCATTCACGGTAATGACTGCGACAATTGAATTTGAATTATCATCATATACCTGTTTTAGATTTCCATTGCTGTCATATTCATTCTTATAATTATAGAGTTGGATATCCATATCCCCTAATTTAAAGTGACTATCTTTTTCAGAAATATCTTGAATAATCTTAACATTTTTATTTTTGGCTGCTTTTAGGGCATTATCATAATTGAATAGATTATCCCATAGTCTAGTAGAATCTGTTAATCTATTATCACTGTATCGTTTTAAGTATAATTTTTCGACAGAATAGTGATTCAATACTTCATCTACTCCCCCAATATGATCACTATGCACATGGGTACCTAGAACAAAATCTAATTTATTCACTCCAACATTTTTTAGATGACGGAGGACCCTATCCTCCAGCACTTTATAATTTTGAGTCGTATTTCCTTTACGAATAGGATACAGTGGATTCGTTCCATCCGGAAAATCAAAATCTTCTCCTGTATCAATAAGGGCAAAGTGCCCATTACTTTCTAATAAAATTGCATCGCTTCCTGAATTCCCTTTTGTATTAATGAAATGAATTCTATTCACGGAATGTTCATCTGCGTATACATTTTTCATGTTCAAGGATAGCAAACATGCAAGCCCTAGTAACACACTTACTCTTTTTTTCATTTTATTCCTCCCATTGTTGAACAAAGCTTAATCTTTACATTTTCTCAACAAGTAAATTGTATCACAAAAAAAGTTCACTGTTAATAACAGTGAACTTCATTTATTTATTAAAAAAATCATACAATGCTTTATTGGTTTCAATCCAGGATTTCCAGCCTGGATGAATTCCATCATGCATATAATCTTGTTCATATTCTTTGGAAGATAAATCCCAAGCAGAAGCTCCGTAAGATTCAATAATAGATTTCATCTTTGAATAATATTTTTCTCTAGTTTCTTTATTTACCCCTAGATGATCATACCATTTTCCATTTACAGGAAACAGCACTACTTTAGTTTCAATCCCAAGTTCTTTAGCAATTTGTAGAAATAATTTGAAGTCATCAAACTCTGCAGCGTTCTCAAAATTGACATTCTTCTTAGAATCTTTTACCTTACTTACTTTGTCTGCATAATATTTTTTATAAGTAGTATCATCCATATCAAAAGGATTATCTTGAGTATTTTTTCCAGCATCCTTAACGGCATTATCCTCAAGTTTTGCCCAATCAATATCTGCTGCTTTTTCAGACTTAACCCCTTTTGGTCCAAAAGATTTTTTGTTTTTTGCAAAACCGGATTTCAAGATTTGATTGTACTGCATTAAATCTACTTGCATAATCCATTCATCTCCTGGAAGAGGTTCTTTATCCACTAGCACTCGTTTGTAGCGCTCAAATGTCTCTTTTAAAGATTTATTCTCGCTACTCAAACTGATAATGCGATCAATCAGTTTTGTCTTTGTATCCAGACTAAGTTTCTCGTTTGTTAAAGCACCATAAACCGCTTCTTTAGAAACCTTGCTTGCGAAAGCTTTGCGGTTCTGATCATTTTCTTCAAACCATTGCATCGACTCAACAATCGCAATTTTTTTCTTTGGAATGGAATCTCCTAGAGCTCCCATCATTGCTGCATGGATAATATTTTGATAATTCCCACTTCCAATTTGCATAATATGAAAATCTTCTGTATTGAATACTTTATTAAAACTATATTCTTTGTGATTTGTAATTTCTAATTCTGATGAACCGAATAATACAAGCGTATTTTTATCTAAATTCTCTTTAATAATATCAACGCTTTTATATTTTTCCTGACTAATCCCATATCTAATAGAATTATCTGTTACCTTATAATAGCTATTAATATAAGGAATATAGAAAAATAGAAAAGCTACCACTGAAATAATCGATAGCACGATTGCAATACAAAAAGCTTTTATCCTAACCAAATGATTCTCCCCATTCAAAAATAATTTTCACCCAATTTTACCATCTTTTAGAAAGATATCTAGTAAAATCGGGTGAAATTTTAATCTTTTTTATGAACTTACAATCGGTAATTTCACTTTAAAAACTGTTCCCTGGTCCAAATGGGACGTTAAGCTGATACTGCCGTTGTATCCTTCTATCAGTTCTTTTGCAATTGAGAGACCTAATCCATTCCCCCCACGTTCTCTTGAACGGGCTTTATCAACTCGATAGAATCTAGAGAAAACTTTCTTTTTATCTTCCTCACTTAATCCCATCCCAAAATCTTGGATTCCAATTTCCACTTGATCCGCTACCGTTGATAAGCTAACGATAATTTCTTTACGATTCGTTGAATATTTGACCGCATTATCCAACAAAATGATAATGACTTGTTCAAAATGATTTCTATAAATAGGTGACAATAAGTCAGCTTTTGAATCAATATCCAAGACAAACGTAAAATCTGGATACAATACTTTAAAATTAGCCACTATTTGGGTTAAAGTATCCACCACTTCTGTAGTCGCGTCTTTATACTGCTCTCTTACTTGAGGAGCTCTAGACAAATCGAGCATCTCTTGAACAAGAGTTTTCATACGTTTTATTTCTGCTAATGAGGCTTCTAAAGACTCTTCAAGTACCTCTGGATCATCTTTTCCCCATCGATTCAGCAGTTTAAGGTGTCCTTCGACAATTGCTACAGGCGTTCGTAACTCATGAGAAACATCTTCCACGAAATGTTTTTGCTGAGATATATAAAAACTAATTTTATCTAGTAATTCATTAAACTGTTGAGAAACTACTGCAAATTCATCATTTTTCTTAGGAATAATCAGCCGCTTACTATCAATATTATCTTCGTTAATGGACGCAATAATATCATGAATCTGTTCGATAGGTTTGGAAATAAGTCTAGAGATGAAATAAGCCAACCCAATAGATACCAAAGCTTCCATAATCAACAATTGGATATATAATTTCTGCAACTGTTTTTTCATTTCTGTTAATTTTGCCATCCGATTAATAATTTGCAAATGACCAATTAGCAAACGATTCGTTCTCGATAAAATCGGCATTGTTACTTGAATGCTTTCTTCTCCGGTTGATAAAGGAACGAATTTGGTTTCTAGCGTACTAGATACTTGCAAAGGATCTTGCCATTGTTGCGTTTGGAAGATTAGTTCCCTACTTGTATCAAATACTCGAATGTTTAATTCCTCATTCATTGGATAAAAGCTACTGTTCTTTTTATAGATACCGTTTTGTCCTTGCTCATACTGCTCCGCTTCATTTAAGATAGAAACAATATCCGCAGCCGTTAAATTTTCTGACTTCCTTGAAAGTAAGTCGGAAACTACTTGAGCATAAACAATTGTCTGATTTTTTTCGTTTTCACGTAAGGTCATAATTTGACCATGAATAAGAATTGTGGTTAATATCCCCAGCAAGGCAAAAATGGTGGCCGAAATAACCCACCACCATTTTTTTGCTACTGATTTATGTTGACTATTTGAGTTCATCATCTTTTCCTCAACTTCTCATTACATAACCCGTACCACGGACTGTTTGAATATAACTTTCCTTTCCAGGGACATCAATTTTATTACGGATATATCGAACATAAACGTCAATAACATTCGTCTCAACTTCATTTTTATATCCCCAGACTTTTTTCAGTAAGATTTCCCGTGATAAAACAATATCAATATTTTCCATCAATAGAAGAAGGAGTTCATACTCTTTTTTAGTTAAGTCAATGACTTCTCCAGCTCTTCGTACTACGCGATTTTCAACTTCAATCACTAAGTCACGATACTCTACTTTTGTTTGTTTAATATTACGAGATTGTTCTTCCATCTGCAAGCGTCTAAACAAGGCACGTAATCTAGCCAATATTTCTTCGATTTCAAATGGTTTTACCACATAGTCATCTGCTCCTTGGTCTAACCCGACTACTCGATCCATCACCGAATCGCGCGCAGTCATAATGATGACTGGTGTTTGTTTGACTTGTCGTAGTCTGCGAACAACTTCTAATCCATTCATTTCTGGTAACATTAAATCTAATAAAATAGCATCCCAAGACTCATCAATTGCTGTTTGTAAGCCAGATCTTCCGTCTGAGCAAACTTTAGTTTCATATCCTTCATGCTGCAGTTCTAATTCTACAAAGCGACTTAAATTTTTTTCATCTTCAATAATTAAAATACGTTGATTTCCTTGCATATTTAAACTCCCTTCCATTATTCTCCCTAATAGAATTATCATACCATATTCATGAGTTTCTTAACAGAATTTAATGAATATTTCTCTATATAAAAAAAGAATTAAACGAGTCTATCGTTTAATTCTTTTCAATAGAAAATTACTGAGCTTTATCACTTTTCACTTCTTCAGTTGTGATTTGGATTTGAGTTGTCTCTTGTGTAGTGGGCTCTGTGTTTTCTCTTGGTGCTTCTTGAGAAGTTGTCGTTACCACCGTTGTAGTTGTAGTGGATGTCGTAGTTGTAGTTTCCACCGCAACTCTCCAAACACCATCTTTATCAACTCGATAACCATCTGGTGTTAACTGATCTTTTAACATTGCTCCTGATTGTTCAAAATAATACCAATTATTATGAATGAATTTCCAGCCAGTTTGCATAATCCCAGATGATTCAAAATAGTATTCTGATTTATAGACTTTATAGAATCCAATGACCATTCTTCCGTTTTCATCCAGATAGTACCATTGGTCGTTTTCTTGATACCATCCGGTTTGCATAGCCCCACTATTTTTGAAGTAATGATAACTACCATCGAACCATTTCCAACCAGTTTGCATAGCTCCACTTGCTGCAAAGAAATATTTTACCCCATTAATTTCTTTCAAACCAGTTTCCATTACTCCGGAACTATTTAAGAAATACCAAACATCATTAACCTGTTTCCAACCGGTTTGCATATATCCATTGCTATCAAAATAGTACCATTTGTCATTATCTTTTTGCCATCCAGTTTGGATTATTCCAGATGAGTTAAATAAGTAACGTTTTCCCCATATTGTTTTCCAACCTGTAACCATGCCACCCGAATTGTCAAAATAATACCAGTTGTTACTGATTTGTTTCCAACCCGTTTGCATATAACCATTACTGTCAAAATAGTACAAGACATTATTGTTTTTTAGCCAACCTGTCTGCATAGCGCCTGTATCTTTAAAATAATACCAGTTAGCTCCTAACTCCTGCCAACCAGTCTGCATTACTCCATTACTATTGAAATAATACCAAGTACCGCTGATTTGTTTCCAGCCAGTAACTCGAACATTTTTTTCGTAGTAATACCAATTGCCACCCACTTGTTCCCAATAAGTGGCTTTTACTTTATTCAAAGGCGTTCCATCTGCTCTACGGGAACGATATTGTCCCTTTGATTTTACAATTTCACATGCAGTTCCGTCTTTATCTCGGTCAAGATGATCCGCATACCCGTCTTCGCCAACTGAAATGTCTCCATATCCTGCAGCCCATGCTTCAGAACAGTTTCTAAAGTGAATCTCATTCGCACTTACTGAATCATTTAACGGAACTACTCCCACTACTAAAAACGTAATCAAACACAAAAATACTTTTCTTAATTTCATTTCCATTCTCCCTCCTAATAGATACGTTTATTATAGATGAAAACGATATCGTAATCAACTGGTAGTTACCAATTTCGAAACAAGTCTCCACTTGCTTCCTAAAATAAAAAACCAGTCTGTAAAGACTGGTTTTACAATTATTGTTCAATTTCTTTTTCTTGTGCCCATTCGAAGTGGAATGTTCCTGGTTTGTCTACACGGTTGTACGTATGTGCACCGAAGTAGTCACGTTGTGCTTGAATTAAGTTTGCAGGTAATGTTTCTGAACGATATGAATCATAGTAAGCTAATGCACTTGAGAATGTTGGTACTGGGATACCAGCACGAACAGCCGTTACAACAACATCACGAACTGCATCTTGGTAGGATTCAGTCACATATAAGAAATATTTATCTAATAATAGGTTCTTCAATTGAGGATCACGTTCGAACGCATCTGTAATCTTTTGTAAGAATTGTGCGCGGATGATACATCCTGCACGGAAGATTTTCGCGATTTCGCCGTAGTTTAAGTCCCAATCGAACTCTTCACTAGCTACACGCATTTGAGCGAATCCTTGCGCGTAACTCATAATTTTAGAGAAGTATAATCCTTTACGAACTTGTTCGATTAAAGCTTGACGTTCTGAATTTGTTAATTCAGGAATCTTAGTTGCTGCTAATTCTTTACTTGCTGCAACACGTTCTTCTTTCAATGTTGAAGCGAAACGTGCAAATACAGATTCCGTAATTAATGGAAGTGGCACCCCTAAGTCTAATGCGCTTTGTGAAGCCCATTTACCAGTACCTTTGTTTCCAGCAGTATCCATGATTACGTCTACCATTGGACGACCTGTTTCAGGATCTTTCTTTGTTAAAATGTCCGCTGTGATTTCGATTAAGTAGCTATCTAATTCGCCTTGATTCCATTCTTGGAAGACTTCAGCGCATTCTTCTACAGATAATCCACCAACACGACGTAAGATATCGTAACTTTCAGCGATTAATTGCATGTCCCCATATTCGATTCCGTTGTGAACCATTTTTACGTAGTGACCTGCTCCGTTTGGTCCAATGTAAGTCACACATGGAGCGCCATCATCTGCTTTAGCAGAGATTTCTTCTAAGATTGGTGCTACTAAGTCATAAGCATCTTTTTGTCCACCAGGCATGATGGAAGGTCCTTTTAAGGCTCCTTCTTCCCCACCAGATACACCAGTACCGATGAAGTTAATTCCTGAGTTTGCTAGTTCTTCATTACGGCGCATTGTATCTCTGAAGAAGGTATTTCCTCCATCGATTAAAATATCACCTTTATCTAAATGTGGAAGTAAACTTTGAATGGTCTTATCTGTAGCTTCCCCAGCTTTTACCATTAATAAGATTCTTCTTGGTTTTTCTAAAGATTGTACAAATTCTTCTACAGTGTATGTTGGTACTAATTTTTTATCAGGATGTAGTGCAACAACCTCATCTGTTTTAGATGATGAACGGTTGAAAATTGAAACACTATATCCACGGCTTTCAATATTTAACGCTAAGTTACGTCCCATTACGGCCATACCAACGACACCAATTTGTTGTTTTGACATGAATCTTCCTCCAATTTGTTTTATTTTCCATTCCTATGTTAACAAAAATCGTTAATATTTGAAAGATTTTTGGCCGCTTTTCTTTCATCTCTTCTGTTTTCATTTCAATCATTTTCAATTTTATAAAGGTAGTTTAAGCATTTAAGACTAGTAATTCACTCTAGTTTACGGTAAACTATTACAGAAGATAGAAAAAAGGAGCGATTGTGTTGGCCAAGAAAAAACGTAATCTTTCAACCGTTGAAAAAATTACACGTGTGGTTGCTGTATTAATGTTAATCGGAACCCTTGGGGCTATTGTTCTACAAGTAGCATTAACCATCTTGAATTATAAATAGAAAAAAGGTCCGGCAGGTAATTGTACTGACCCCAAAAAGTTAGACAATTAATTTAAGCAAAGGATTTAGTTCTGTATTGTACAGGACTAAGTCCTTTTAATTTTACTTTGATTCGTTTGTTGTTGTAATAATCAATATAGTCGACGATTGCCCCCTCAAGTTCCTTTATAGATTTAAATGTCTTTTCATAGCCGTAAAACATCTCTGATTTAAGAATGCCAAAGAACGATTCCATCATGCCATTGTCAGTACTATTACCCTTGCGGGACATAGATGGCTGAATGCCCTTATCTTCTAAAAAACTATGATAAAACTCATGCTGGTATTGCCATCCCTGATCACTATGGAGAATAGTACTCTCGTATTGTTCTTCTCTAAAA